>NZ_JBRREB010000022.1:0-71838 GCF_056759995.1 Stenotrophomonas sp. STEN030
CCCCCCCCGAGCATGGCTCGGCACTACATGTACGGAGTCCGGGTAAAGCCTCTGCCGAGCATGGCGCGGCACTACCGGTCCGGAGGGCTGGGAAAGCCTCAGCCGAGCATGGCTCGGCACTACATGTGAAGCTCATGCCGAGCATGGCTCGGCACTACAGTTACGGCTGATCAATAACTGCCGTCGAAGGCAAAGATCGGCTTGCGCTGCTGCCACAGGCCCTTGGTGAAGTCCGGGAACTCCAGGGTCTGGAAGCTGTTGGCAATCGACTGCTCGGACAGCGGGGTGATCGCACTCCAGGTCACCGCATCGTAGATGTCGATCGGCATCGGCGCCTTGGCCTTCAGTGCTTCCACGAACGCGTGGATCACGAACCAGTCCATGCCGCCGTGACCAGCGCTGGCAGCGGTATCAGCATGCTGCTTCCACAGCGGGTGCTCGTACTGGTCCTGGTAGGTCTTGAACTCTTCCCACTGGTGCGGTGGGCTGCGGCCTTCGATATGGATGCCGTGGTTGACGTCCATCCACAGGCCCTTGGTGCCTTGCACACGGAAGCCCATCGAGTACGGGCGCGGCAGGGAAGTGTCGTGCTGCAGCAGGATGGTCTCGCCGTTCTCGCAGGCCAGCGTGGTGGTGACGATGTCGCCGAGCTTGAACTTGACCTTGGTGCTGGGATGGGTGGTGCCACCACTCTTGGCCACGGTGTAGTCATGCAGACCGCGCGCCTTGCTGGCGAAGGCATTGATATGGGTGAAGCGATTGCCGCGATTGATGCCGGTATACATCGCGCACGGGCCGATGCCGTGGCTGGGGTACAACTCGCCATTGCGCTGCACCGAATGCTCGGTGCGCCAGCGTGCTTCCGACCAGCCCTTGGCGCCGAACTCCACGCCACTGTCGTAGGGATGCTCAGGCGTACCGTCGTTGAACTTCACCCCACGCAGGTCGTGCTGGTAACCGCCCTGCAGGTGCACCAGTTCGCCGAACAGGCCCTGGCGCACCATCTGCAGCGCAGCCATCACGTCACGGCGATAGCAGACGTTCTCCAGCAGCATGTACGGGGTGCCCGTGCTGAGCTGGGTGTTGAGCACATCCCAATGGTCCTGCAGGGTAATACCGGCGACCACTTCGCAGCCCACCGCGACCTTGGCCTGCATCGCGGCAATCGCCATTGGGGCATGCAGCTCCCACGGGGTGGCGATGATCACGCCGTCCAGACCACGCTGCTCCAGCAGGCGCTTCCAGGCGTTCTGGTCGCGGTCCGCGCCGTAGGCCTGCGGTGCCGGCTTGCCGGCCTTGGCCACCATGTCCATTGCGCGGCCGAGCATGATCGGCTCGATGTCGCATACGGCAACCACTTCCACGTCGTCGCGGCGCACCAGTTCCTTCAGCAATACCAGACCGCGCATGCCGGTGCCGATCACGCCCAGACGCACCTTGCGGCCACGTGCCCAGGCCGGCGTTTCCGGCAGCAGGCTGGTGGCGGCCAGGGCCGCGCTGGCCATGATGAATTCCCTACGCTTCATTGTGTTTCCTCTTTCATGGGTCGTGCCGGTGATGGCAGGTGTGCCACGACCGTGCTGACGGTGTCACTGTCTTCCCCCTCATGCAATGCATGAGGGGGAAGCGGTGCTGCGGTGGATCAGAACTTGTAGGTGGCGGTCACGCTGTAGATGCGACCAAAGTTGTTGGCATAGCCGGAGAAGTTCATCCAGTCGTTCGGATCGTAGAACGGCAGGCGGTTGAACAGGTTCTTGACGGTCACGCCGACGCTCAGCTTCTCGATAGGACGCCAGTTGACGCTCAGGTTGGCCGTCCACCATGCCGGTGCGCCGCCGCAATGGCCGGGGGCCAGGTCGAGGAAGCTGCCGGTGCAGGTCTGCGCATTGTTGTCCTGCGCGTCGATGCGGTCGTAGGCCCACTTGGTGCCGCCGACGTAGTTGACGTAGAAGCCGGTATCCCACTTGCCATACGTCCAGTTGGTGTTGAACGTAGCGCGCACCTTCGGGTTGTTGTAGTAGCCAACCAGGTTGCCGTAGTACCAGCCGTCACCGTTGTCGGAGTTGTACATGTTGCGGTTGGCGATGGTAGCTGCCACACCGATGTTCAGACGGCCCCATTCACCCAGGTCGAAGCGGCTGCGCAGATCCACGTCGAAGCCGTCGATCAGGGTGCGGCCACGGTTGCTGTACTGGCCGATCACGCTGGCGACGTTGCCGATGCTGTAGCCCGGCAAGGTGCCCGGACAGGTCACGCCGCTGGCTGGGTCGTTGCACATCGCAGCCAGGGCCGCGAGGTTGGACCGGTCGGACTCGGTGATCGGGAAGCGCGTCATCGAATCGATGTCTTCTTCCTTGCTGTAGTCCGGTGCAACGATTTCATCGCGGCGGTACACGAACCAGTAGTCCGCCGACACCGACAGCCAATCGGTCGGCTCCAGCACGACGCCCAGCGTGGCGATCTTCGCCTTCTCCGGCTTCAGGTCCTGGTTGGGCTGGGTCATGCGCGCCACGTTGCGGCTGCAATCGCTGTTCCACAGGCTGTTGCCCAGATCCTTGTCCACGACGCGGTTGGACTGCCGCAGCAGGCCAGCGATCGCATTGGTTTCCGCACAACGGACTTCATCACGGTAGCCGCCGATCTGCGCATACACGCCACCGCTGCCGGCCTCGGCCAGGCTGGGTGCGCGGAAGCCTTCCGAATAGGTACCACGCAGCATCAACTGCGGCAGCGCCTGATACTTCAGGCCGATCTTCGGCGCGGCGTTGGCGCTGAAGCCCGGGTACTTGTCCAGGCGCAGTGCCAGGTCCATTTCGAGCTTTTCAGTCAGCGGTACCACCGCTTCGGAGAACAGCGCGTAGGTGTTGCGCTTGCCGTCGAACCACGAGCCGCCCTGCTGGGTGATCAGGCCGTTGGCGGCATCCGGGTTGCCCGGAGTGTAGAAGGTTTCGCGGGTTGCATTGAAGCCGAATGCCGCGCGCACTTCGCCGGCCGGCATGTTGAACAGCGGGCCTTCGATCTTGCCGTCCAGGGTGTGCAGGCGGGTCCACGACTCGATGTCGAAGGTCGGGAAGGCTTCGCGGATCAGCGCCGCGTTGGCTTCACTGATCTCACCGAACTTGTAGGCCGGATGATCGGAAATGATGACGCGGCCGGTACCCGGATCGATGGTGTACGGACCGAAGGCTTTCTCGAAGCCCTTCAGGTTGACGTTGGTGGTCTGGTAGGTGACCGAGTGCGAACCTGCGGTGGCGAATGCGGTTTCCCAGTTCCAGTCGCCGGCGGCACCACGCAGACCTGCCACCACGCGGTAGCTGTCGTCGGTATTGCGCTGACCGAAGTGGCCACCGCCGACGTCCTGCAGCAGGTAACCCAAACCGACCACACCGCCATTCATCGCCTTCAACTCCGGGCTGGCGTGGTTGTATTCGTTGTTCGGGCCGAGCCACGGGGTCAGGAACTGGTTGACCGTATTGCCGGTATTGCGCGAGAACCAGCTCTGCGGATTACCAGTGGTGGTGCCGTAAGCACGCGGCGTACCGCCATTGGCGTGCAGATCGATGTCGGTATAGGTGACTTCGGCGAATGCCTCAATGCTGTCATTGAGCTGGTAATGACCATTGACGTAGGCAGTGACGCGCTTGGAATCCGCGCCGCCGTTGATCTGCCGGTTCATCCAGGTCTGCCAGATGCAGCGGGTGCCGCTGCTGACCTGCAGCACGTTGTTGCAGCCCGGTGCAGCCTCATCCTTGCGCACGCCGGTGACCGGATCGATGGCGTAGTAATAGCCGGGGTTGAACACGCCCGGCGCGCTGCCGGTGTCCAGCCGCAGATTCTTGATGTAGTCCGGGTTGTTGACGTAGAACTGGCCCGGGTGTTTGAGGTACCACTCGCTGTCCGGAATGCCGTCACGCTCATACAGATTGACGCTGGCATAGACGTTGTAGCCGTCCTCAGCCATGTCGCCGAAGCCGCCGGTAACGCTGGCCTGCTTTTCACCGAAGGAATCAAAGCGCGAGGCGGTGTCCCAGGTGCCGCTGACTTCCAGGCCCTGGTAGCTGCGCTTGGTGATGACGTTGATGACGCCGGCCACTGCATCGGTGCCGTATACGGCCGATGCGCCATCGGTCAGCACTTCCATGCGCTCGATGACGGCGGCAGGAATGGCATCGATGTTGACGAACTGGGTCTGGAAGCCAGCCGGCGCGCCGTAATACGACAGGCGGCGACCGTTCAACAGCACCAGCGTGCCCTGTGCGCCGAGGCCACGCAGGTTGGCCTGCGAAGCGCCATCGGAACCGGTGAACAGCGACTTGGAATCAACCTGGCCCGGCCGCGCTGCCGGCAGGTTGTCGAGCACCTGCAACAGCGTGCGCGCGCCCATGTTTTCGATGTCCTGCTTGCTGATCACCTGCACCGGCGATGCGGTTTCCACATCGGTGCGGCGGATGTTGGAACCGGTGACCTCGATGCGGGACAGCTCGGTGGTCTTGTCCTTTTCCTTTTCAGCCTTGTCCTGCGCGAACGCGGGTGCGGCGATGGCGAACAACACGCTGGCGACAGCCAGCGATAACGGGGCTTGCAAACAGCGTTTGGCACTGCGATTGGCTGGCAACATCGGGGTTCTCTCCTGGCAAGGGCACGCAAAAAACAGCAGATGGCGGGCAAAGCGATCCCATGCCACGGTTCTTGGACCGTAGCCGGGGTAATCCGGTGGAAGGAGCGGTGTTACGGGTGGGTCATGGGGCGAGGATGTCGGCGGAATCGCCCTCCTCGCCTATCAGTACGGCATTGGCCCAGTTGGCGCAGACCTGGGACGGTTGGTTACCCTGCGCGTCCAAGGTGCGCAGGCTCAGTTTGGACAGACCGCGGATGTCGAGCTCGGGCTTGACCACACCCGGTGCTTTCACAAAGCCGCTGTCATAGAGCAGGCGGTCATCGCCCCAGACCTGGAACTGCAGACCGCCGGCCTGACGGCATTGGTCGTCGACACCCAGATCGGCGCGCAGCGTTTTCCACTGGCCCTTCAAACTCATGTCGATGCGGCTTTGTGCACCGACGCCGAGGCCACGGCGGAACTGCAGGCCGTTCATGCGCATCGGCACTGCGGCGGCGAACGAACGGTCGGCGTGCACCTGGGCGGCCAATACGGCCGGCAGCGGCAACTGGGAGAGGTATAGCTGCCGCGCCGGCCGTTCGGCCGTTTGCTGCTCGAGGATGTGGAAGGTGGACAGTGCAATCGGGCCAACATCGCGCGGCTGCAGTGCATCCACCGCACGTGCGGTGCCGCCCTGCGCTGCGGTCACCATCGGATCGGCACCGCCAGCACCATCACCATCGGGGTTCTGCACGCTGAGCACGCGGAAGCGCAGCAGGCGACCGGCATGGGCCGGGAAGTCGATGCGCTGCAGTTCCTGCTTCAGCTGCAGGTGACCCGTAGCAATCGGCTTGCCCCACTCACCATTGCTGTCGGCCATGTAGATTTCGTAATCACGCACCTGACCATGCTTCCAGTGCTGGTCATTGCGCGGTGCCAGCTCAATGCCGTCGATCAGCTTGCGCTCGCCAAAGCCCACCACCCACTCATGGGCGCCGGTGCGGATGGCCTGGTTCCGCACGCTGCGGAACCACGTCGCCGGATCATCGTCGAAGGCATTTTCCAGCGGATGGCCGGGCTCTTCGGCCGGACGGTTGACCACCAGCAGACTGTCGGACGGCAGCGCGCGCCCCAGTTCCGGTGCGTTCGGGAAGACGTCATCAGCCAGCGCGGCGGCAACCGGGAAATCCAGCTGCAGTTTCAGCGGCGCGCGGATGTCCTGGCTGGCAGTGCGCACATGCAGCGTGCCCTTGCGTTCCTTGCCATCGAAGTACCAGCCTTCACTGGCCGCTTGCAGCGCAGCGGCATCAGCCAGCTTGGGCAGCGCGCGGCCATCCATCTGCACCGCAGTTGGCGCAGTGCGACTCAACACGCGCAGACCGTAACGACGCTGTGCCAGCTGACCTTGATACTCACCTTGCACCGGCGCAATCTCGACCTGCACCGGGCCACTGCCTTGCGCCGGTGCCTGTACGCGGATCTGTTGCGTGCTCGACTCGCCCTTCTGGTAACGGCGGGTGCTGCCATCATCTTCGTACAGCGTGTAGCTGGATGCACCCTGCGGGTACAGATCGAAGGTCACTTCATCCAGCGGTTTCTCGCCGTCGAACAGCATCTCCGGATACATCGGCAGGATGGCTCCAGCGCGCACGAATACCGGCAGCGTCGCCAGTTCAACCGGACGGTCGAGTTGCTTGCCTGCAGCACCGGCCTGCAGATGGCGGCCGTCCCAATAGTCGTACCAGCCGCCAGCCGGCAGATGGATATCGCGGCGCCAGCCACGACTTGCCGCCTGGCTGCGGTAAACCGGCGCAACCAGCAGATCGCTGCCGAGCAGGAACTGGTACTTGTAGGTTTCGTCCTGCGCGTGCGGGTCCTGCGGGTTGTCCCACATCAGCCCGCGCACCGGCGGCGCGCCGCTTTGTGCGGCGTCATGCACCAGCCCGTACATATACGGGGTCAGGCGCATTTTCAGCTTTAGGTAATCACGGTTGATCGAACGATAGGGCTCATCGAAGGCCCAGGGGTGCTTACGTGCGTTCGACGACCAGCCGGACATGCCCATCAGCACCGGAGTGAAGGTTTTCCACTGCAGGTCACGGGTGAAGGTCTCGGCGCTGCCGCCGAAGATCGCATCGACGTCGCCGCTCGCATAGGCCATGCCCGACAGACCGGAACCCACCAGGGTCGGCACGTGCCAGCGGATGTAGTCCCAACTGCTGCTCTGGTCACCGGTCCATGCAACCGCATAACGCTGGATGCCGGCCCAACCCATCACCGTCCACAGGAAGGGGCGCGAGTCGGAATTGTTGAGAATGCCGTCGAACGCCTGGCGGTTGGCATCCATCGCGAACTGATAGCCCTGCCCGGTCCAGGCCACATCCAGCTTCTGCACGCGGCTGCCGGCCTTGCCGACTTCCCAGGCAATCTTGTCGACGCCGTTCTCGGTCCACAGGCCGGTCTTGAAGCCGTACTTGGCCAAGCCCTGCACGGTTTCCGGCAGCTGCTTGTAGCCGCAGCCATAGCCGTCGTTGGGCAGGATCCAACCGCCCGGCATATCGTTCTCGCGGTACTTGGCGGCAACGCTGTTGACCACGTCGATGGTGGTGCCGGTGGGGCCATCGCTCCAGCCTTCGGGAACGCTGCCGGGCTTCTTGATGTTGTCGCCGTCGTTGTAGCAATCGGCATCGCCGTAGGACAGCGCCCAACGCGCGACCATGTTCGGTCGACCGGTCAGCTGGGTGTAGCGCTCCAACAGACGCTGCAGATCATTGCCGACGAAGTAATAGGCATCGAAGCGGTCTTCGCGGTGCAGCAGCGTGGCCTGGTCCGGCTGGCGCAGGTCATAGCTGCCGTCGCTCCAGGTGTTGCGCAACATGCCCCAGCCGCGTGAGCTGAGCAGCATCGGCGCCGGGCTCGGGCGGTCGCCCTCTTCCCAGCCGCCGGAATAGGAAACTTCAAGCTCGCGGCCCTTGAACTGGAAACGGCCGTTCTGCTGGCCGCCACCGTAGAAGGCTTCATCGGCCTGCGAGGACAGCACCTGCACGCTCTGCTCGGCGGCCAGATCCAACGGCTGCTGTTCCTGCCATAGCGACACCGGCTTGCCGCCATCCAGACGCTCCAGCCGCAGCTGCAGGGGCTGCCGCTGCACATGCAGAACGAGCGCCGGGGTACGCACGCGGATTTCCTGCGCGTCTTCTTCCAGCTGCGCCTGCACCTGCTGCACGGGCTGCGGCAACACGATGGGCGCGGCCTTGTCACCAGCGCCGGTCAGCTTGCCGTTGCGGCCGGCCTGCACATGCACGATGTCGTTGGCCAGCACCTCGATGCGCAGGGTGCTGCCGGTATCACTGCGTACGTCCCAGGCACGCACGCCGTCGCGGCCATCGCTGGCGGTGACGGAGCGCAGATTGCCGATGGGCTCGGCCTGTGCGGTCACTGCCGGCAACAACAAGGCCGAAAGCAGCGCCAGCAACAGCGGCGATTGACGAACGCAGTGTTCCACCTTGCCTCCAACCCGTTCAACGGGCGTTTCGAAACCGAGTGCGCCGACTCTAGGGCAGGAAATCGAAAGATGTCAACAAAATGAAAGCAAAAGATAAGTAGGATTTCTTGCAATCGAAAGATGGTGCGGAGCAGCAACTTTCACATCGCCCAGCTGAGCGTATTCATTGCTGCGAAAGGGTTTCCCGGGAAACCTTTCGCTTCAGACGATTCTCAAGAGATTAAAGCCTAATCAAATTATTTCTTTCGTTTTGCTTTCGCTATTTGACATTTCGAAAGAAAAGAAAGATGGTGCGCTGGCCAATCAGGAATCACACATGGATGCCACCCTGCTTCACGATCTGACCGCCTGGCAGCGCCTGGGCGGAGCCGATACCGCTACCGAAATCGCCCAGCAGCCCGCGCTCTGGGAAACCCTTGCCCTGGACCTGCAACAGGCCAGCACGCGCCTGCGGGCTTTCCTCGGCCAACGCCTGTCCGATCCGCGCCAACGGGTGATCTTCACCGGCGCCGGCAGCTCCGGCTTCATCGCCGAGATGGTGGCCGACACCATCAACGCGCAGTGGCCGGCCGAAGTACGCGCCGTGCACACCACCAGTCTGCTCACCCACCCAGCGCTGTACCTGCAGCGCGACCGCCCGACCCTGCTGGTGTCGTTCGGCCGCAGCGGTTCCAGCCCGGAAAGCGTGGCTGCCGTCGACCGCGTCCGCGCCGACGTCGACGATGCCCGCTTCCTCGACATCACCTGCAATGCCGAAGGCGAACTGGCCCGCCGTGGCGCCGGCCGCGACGACACCTGCATGTTGCTGATGCCGGCCGCCAGCTGCGATCGCGCCTTCGCCATGACCAGCAGCCTGAGCTGCATGCTGCTGACCGCGCTGACCGTGTTCGACAGTGCACCGTGGGCCGAACGCGTACAGCGCCTGCAGCAGGTTGCCGCACTCGCACGCCAGGGCTTGGGCAACTGGGATGCCGCGGTCGCCGCGCTCGCTGCGCAGCCGTACAACCGCGTTATCTATCTGGCCAGTGGTCCGCTGGAAGCACTGGCCCGCGAGGCAGCGCTGAAGGTATTGGAACTCACTGCCGGCCGCGTGCTGGCCCTGGCCAATACCCCGCTGGGTTTCCGCCACGGCCCCAAGTCCACGCTCAATGATGAAACGCTGGTGGTGGTACTGCGCAGCGCCGAGCCGCTGGCGCGTCGCTACGAACAGGACCTGCTGGAAGAACTGCGCGGTGATGGCGTAGCCGGCAAGGTACTGTCGATCGGCCCGCATTCGGACCTGGGAATCCACGACGACTACACCTTGTCCGTGCCTGCCCTGCCCGACAGCTGGTTGGCGCCGGTGTGGCTGCCGTTCGCGCAGCTGTACGCCCTGCAGCGCTCAGCCGCACTCGGACTGACGCCCGACAATCCGTTCCCGGACGGCACCGTCAACCGCGTGGTCAAGGGCGTCACCATCCACCATGGCTGATACCCGCGCCCCGGCCTGCTACGGCATCGACATTGGCGGTACCAAGATCGAACTGGTGGCCTGCGATGCTGCCCTGCAGGTCGCGTGGCGCAAACGCATCGCCACCCCGCAGGGCGACTACAACGGTTTTCTGCAGGCAGTGGAAACACTGGTTGCCGATGCCGATGCCGAACTCGGCCAACGCGCCGAGGCCATCGGCATCGCCCTGCCCGGCGTGCGCGAGCGGCGCAGTGGCCGCCAGCTCAGTGCCAACGTACCGGCACTGACCGGCCAATGCGTAAGTGCCGATCTGCGGGCACGCCTGCAGCGGCCGTTGCATTTCGGCAACGACCTGCAGTGCTTTGCCTTGTCCGAAGCACACGGCGGCGCGGCGGATGGTTACCCCAGCATGTTCGGCGCCATCCTCGGCACTGGCGCCGGCGGCGGTTACTGCCTGCACGGCAAGCTGGTCAGCGGCTTCAACGGCCTGGCCGGCGAATGGGGCCACTGGAGCGTGCCGGCCGATCTGCTGCAACGGCATGGTTTGCCGCTGTTGGATTGTGGCTGCGGCCTGCGCGGCTGCGTGGAGCGCTATGTCTCCGGCAGCGGCGTGGCGATGATCGAACAGCATCTTGGCGGCAACGCTGCCAACGCCAGCGAGGTCATCGCCCAGGCCGAGGCCGGTGACATTCGCGCCATGCAGGCGCTGGATATCCACCGCGACCTGCTCGGCCACAGTTTCGCCGCGCTGATTCTTGCGCTGGACCCGCACGTCATCGTGCTCGGTGGCGGCCTGTCGCAGTATGCGCCGCTCTACCAGCAGCTGCCCGCGGCCATCGCCGCACATCTGTTCACCGGCGTGGAAGTACCGCCAATCGTGCCACCGCGTTTCGGCGATGCCGGCGGTGCCCGTGGTGCCGCCCTGCTCGCCTGCCAACCCGCTTACCTGATTCCCGGAGCTTGACCATGTCACCGCTGCAATCCCTGCTTGCCTCTCATCGCCAAGGCCACAACGTCGGCCTGTACAGCGTCTGCTGCAGCAACGAACAGGTGTTGCGCGCTGCAATGCATGTGGCCGCGCAGTACGACACCGTGCTGCTGATCGAAGCCACCTCCAACCAGGTCGACCAGTTCGGTGGTTACACCGGCATGACCCCGCCGCAGTACCGCGCCTATGTGGAAGCGCTGGCCGATGAAGAAGGCTTCCCGCGCTGGCAGCTGATCCTCGGCGGCGACCATCTCGGTCCCAACGCCTGGCAGAAGCAGCCGGCCGCAGAAGCGATGGCCAATGCGCGCGTGCTGATCGAGGCCTATGTCGCCGCCGGTTTCCACAAGATTCATCTCGACTGCAGCATGTCCTGCGCCGACGACCCGACCCCGCTGCCGGACGCCACCGTCGCCGCGCGCTCAGCCGAGCTGGCAGTGATTGCCGAAGCCACCGCCAAGGCCAATGGCCTGCCGCCACCGGTCTACGTGATTGGTACAGAAGTGCCGATTCCCGGTGGCGAAGCTTCGCTGGCGGGCGGCCTTGCGGTCACCACGCCGGCCGCTGCCGCGCAGACCCTGGCCATCCATCAGCAGGCCTTCGACACACCGGAACTGCGCGATGCATGGCAGCGCGTGATTGCAATGGTGGTGCAGCCGGGCGTGGACTTCGACCACAGCAGCGTGCACGAATACGACGCCGCCGCTGCCAGCGAGCTGGCGGATTTCCTCGAACAGCAACCGCGCATCGTGTTTGAAGCGCACTCGACTGACTACCAGCGCGAGTCCGGCCTGCATGCGCTGGTGCGCGATCACTTCGCCATCCTCAAGGTCGGCCCGGCGGCGACCTTCGCCTACCGCGAAGCGCTGTTCGCGCTCGCCGCGATCGAAGCCGAACTGCTGCCCGCCGCGCAGTGCTCGAAGCTGCCACAGGTGCTGGAACAGGTGATGCTGGCCAAGCCGAAGAACTGGCAGGCGCATTACCACGGCGATGAAGCCACGCTGCGCCTGCTGCGCTCCTACGCCTTCAGTGACCGCTGCCGCTACTACTGGGGCGAGCCGGAACTGCTGCAGGCTGTGCAGACCTTGTTCTCCAACCTCGAAAAGCACACCCCGCCGCTGGTGCTGCTCAGCCAATACCTGCCTGGCCAGTACGTGGCGGTGCGCGAGGGCCAGTTGGCCGCCACGCCAGCCGCCCTGGTGCAGCATCGCGTCGGCCAGTGCCTGGGCGAATACGCGCGCGCCTGCAGCGCCAATCAGGCAGGCACGCGCAAGCAAAGCGAAAGTTTGCGCACCCAAAACCTTGCGAACGGTTAATCTCCGCTTTCAAACGCACACGAGAGCCGACCATGCGCAATACCCGTCCCCGCCGACAGCAGATCCTGCAACGCCTGATCGACCAAGGCTCAGTGCAGGTTGCCGAACTGGTTGACCAGTTCGGCGTGTCGGCGGTGACCATCCGTACCGACCTCGGCCACTTCGAGGCGCAAGGTTTGGCCACGCGCACCCATGGCGGCGCAACGCTGGTACGGATGCCGCCGCAGGAACAGGACATCCACGAGAAAGATGCGCTGAACCTGTCGCTGAAGGAATCCATCGGCATGCGCGCCGCGCAGCTGGTGCAACCCGGCGACAACATCATCATCGACTCCGGCTCCACCACCATGACCCTGGCCCGCCATCTGCGCGATCACCGCGATGTCACGGTGATGACCAATGGCTTGAACATCGCCTGGGAGCTGGCCAACGCACCGGCGGTCAACGTGCTGCTGACCGGCGGCCTGCTGCGCAAGCAGTCGCTGTCGCTGCAGGGCAGCCAGGCCGAAGCCAGCCTCACCTCCTACAGCTTCGACACCTTGTTCCTCGGCGTGGATGGTCTGGACCTGCAGTTCGGCCTGACCACCCATGACGAAGCCGAAGCCCGCCTCAATCACCGCATGGTCGAGCGCGCACGCCGCATCGTGGTGCTGACCGACGCCTCCAAATTTGGCCGGGTCAGCCTGCACCGCATCGCCCGCCTCGACCAGATCCACGCCATCATCACCGATACCGGCATCGACGAGGCAACCCGCGAAGGCTTGCAACGTCAGGGCATCGAAGTAATCACCGCCGAGCCACCGCTATGACCGATACCCGCAGCCTGTACGGCCGCATCCTCACCCCGTTGGGCTGGCGCCGCGGCCACGTCCACTTCGACCAGCAACTGCGCACGTTGGAGGTGGAAGACCATGCGGGTGATGGCGGCGATCTGCCGATCATCCTGCCCGGCTTCATCGACCTGCATGTGCATGGCGCAGCGGGCGTGGACCTGATGCAGGGCGGCGATGTCGCCCGCCGCATTGCCCACACCCATGCCCGCTACGGCACCACCACCCTGCTCGGCACCACCATGACCGCCGAGTACGCCGAGATCGAGAACGCCCTGCGCGGTGTAGCGCAGGTGATGGCGACGCCGGATGCGGATGCCGCGCAGATCATCGGCGTGCATCTGGAAGGCCCCTTCATCAGCCCGCAGCGTTTGGGCGCGCAGCCGCCGCGCACGCTGGAAGCAACACTGGAATCGGTGCAGCACCTGCATGCATTGGCACCGATCAAGGTGCTGACCATTGCCCCGGAAATCGGCCAACACACCGCCTTGATTCCAGCGTTGGCAGCGCTTGGCATCCGCGTGCAGATCGGCCATAGCGCCGGCACGTACGACGATGCGGTCGCTGCTTTGCAGGCAGGCGCGGTTGGCTTCACCCATCTGTTCAACGGCATGACCGGCGTTGATCACTACAAGCCCGGTATCGCTGCTGCCGCCTTGGCGCATGCCGAATACGCCGAACTGATTCCCGACCTGCAGCATGTGCATCGCGGCGCGATCCGCATGGCGGTGCGCGCGATCCCGCGCCTGTACGCGGTCACCGATGCGACCGCCGCCACCGGCATGCCTGATGGCGAGTACGCCTTGGGCGAACAACGCGTGCACAAGTGCATGGGCTGCGTGCGGCTCTCCACCGGCTCGCTGGCTGGCAGCGCACTGACCATGGATCAGGCGCTGCGCAATCTGGTCGATGTCGGCCTGGAACTGGCCGATGCCTCGCAACGTGTCTCCACCATCCAAGCCGATTACCTCGGCCTGGAAGACCGCGGCCGCATCGCCCCGGGCCTGCGTGCCGACATGGTAGTGCTGGACCCGCAATTGAAGTTGCAGCAGGTATGGATAGCCGGCAATCCGGTCGACCCAAACTGACCCGCTGCATGTAGTGCCGAGCCATGCTCGGCAGCCTTCCGTTCCGGTAGCCATATCACCGGAACACGCCACGCACCCGCACGGCAAACCGGGCAGGGCCCGGCACCATAAAAACCAGTCCCAGGAACGCGCCGATGACCGACACCACTTTTGCCGTGCCAGCCAGCGACGCCGCGCCGCGTTGGCCCGTGCGCTATCTCCTTTTCATCGCCGGCCTTGGCGGCCTGCTGTACGGCATCGACATCGGCATCATTGCCGGTGCCCTGCCCTATCTGGAAGCCACCGCCAGCCATGCCTGGCAGCTGAGCAGCCAACAGATGGGCTTCGTGGTCGCGGCGGTATTGCTGGGCAGTGTGTTGTCATCGCTTTTCGCCGGCATGATCGCCGACCTGATCGGCCGACGCGGCGCGATGATGCTCGCTGGCGTGCTGTTCACCGCCAGCATCCCGATCATGGCGCTGGCCTCGGGCTATACGCCGCTGCTGCTCGGACGCCTGCTGCAAGGCATCAGCGGCGGTCTGATCGGCGTGGTGGTTCCCCTCTATCTGGCCGAAGTACTGGGACCGGAACGACGCGGTCGCGGCGCGGCGATGTTCCAGCTGCTGCTGACCGTTGGTCTCGTCCTTGCTGCCCTGATTGGTTTGTATCAAGCGCATTCGGTGGATGCCGCGGCCGAGTCGGTACGCAACATGCCATTGGTGCAGCAGGCGCAGCATCTGTTCGCAGTGAAGGACCAGGCTTGGCGGACCATTTTCTGGACCTGTCTGCTGCCAGGCGTGGTGTTCTGCATCGGCCTGTTCTGGCTCAACGAATCACCGCGCTGGCTGGTACGCCGTGGCCGCATCGATGCCGCGCGTCGCGGCCTGCAGGCAACGCTGCCGCCGTCGCAGGTGGAAGCCACGCTGGCGCAGATCCAGAATCCGGTGACGGCCAAGGCCGATGGCGAGCGCGACCGGCTGTTCAGTCGCCGCTACATGGTGCCGTTCGTACTGGCCTGCCTGGTGCTTGCCTTCACCCAGGCCACCGGCATCAACTCGATCCTCGCTTACGCGGTCAACATCCTCAATCAAGCTGGTCTGCCGGGTGCAGCTGCGAACGGCGCGGATGTGGCGATCAAACTGCTCAACGTGATCATGACCTTGGTCGCCTTGTTCCTGGTGGATCGCAAAGGCCGCAAGTTCCTGCTGATGATCGGCAGTGGCGGCATCTGTCTTGCCCTGTTGGCTGCAGCGATGCTGTTCTTCAAGGCAGAACAGGGTCGCGCCGATGTGCAGCAGGTATTGCAGCACGCAGTGCAGAGCGATGGCCTGCAGTTGCAGCTGGATGCGGCGCAGTGGCATCAGCTGGCCGGCACCCGCAATCGCGATGGGCAACCCTCGCAGCTGACGGTGTCGTGGAGCTATGGCGGTTTCAGCGATGTGCGCTCGCTGCGCAGCGACAATCCCAGCGATCAGCAGTTGTTGATCGAGCGCTCCGGTACGGTGCGTGCCGACAGTGTGATCGGGCGTTTCTTCCGCAGCCTGCATCTGAATCCGTTCCCAGACCCGAGCGCCGCTGCCGATGCACCGTTGCGCATCGAGCAGGCCTGGGTCGGCGCGGTGCCGCCGGCTTCGCATGGCTGGGCGGTAGCGGCCTGCATCCTGGTATTCGTTGCGTTCTTCGCGGTGGGACCGGGCGTGTGCGTGTGGTTGGCCTTGTCGGAGTTGATGCCTAACCGCATCCGCTCGAACGGCATGAGCATCGCACTGCTGATCAACCAGTTCGTATCGACCACCATCGCGGCGGTGTTCCTGCCGACGGTCGGCCATTACGGCTACGCCAGCATGTTCCTGTTCTGGGCGGCGTGTACGTTCGCTTTCTTCCTGATTGCTGCGTTCTGGTTGCCGGAAACCAAGGGCAAGACGCTGGAGCAGATCGAGGCGCATTTCCGCTGAGTGGCGGCAGAGCTACAAGCCAAGGCAAGAATCAAAAGCCCCCTCATCCGCCCTCCGGGCACCTTCTCCCGCCGGCGGGAGAAGGGACAGCTAGGCTTTTCTTGCCATCGGATAGTTCACCGCGCAGAGCACAAGCAATGCACCAGCCCCCAGCAATGCCAGCCTTCCCTTCTCCCGCCTGCGGGAGAAGGTGCCCGGAGGGCGGTTGAGGGGGCTTCTACGCTTCTGAGCTTCTACGCTTCTGAGCTTCTACGCTTCTGAGCTTCTACGCTTCTGAGCTTTCCCAGCTTCCAGCCCTCACTTCACCCAACCCCACAAACGCAAACGGCCACCCGAAGGTGGCCGTTGCTGCAAACAGGCAGAGCCTGTTGGCGGGACTATCAGCCGGCAGCCTTGGCAGCCAGGCGAGCAGCCTTGGCCTGCTGGGCAGCAGCCAGATCTTCCTTGATGCGGGCAGCCTTGCCTTCCAGACCACGCAGGTAGTACAGCTTACCGGCGCGAACCTTACCGCGACGCTTCACTTCGACCGAGTCGATGATGGCGCTGTGGGTCTGGAACACGCGCTCGACGCCGTAGCCGTGCGAGATCTTGCGCACGGTGAAAGCGGAGTTCAGGCCAGCATTCTTGGTGCCGATGACGACGCCTTCGTATGCCTGCACGCGCTCACGGTTGCCTTCCTTGACCTTCACGTTCACCACGACGGTGTCGCCCTGGCTGAACTTCGGCAGTTCGCGGGTGATCTGGGCGGATTCGAATTCCGCGACGATGGACTTGTTCAGCTTGCTCATTGGGTTACACCGATTTGTTCGGGGTGGGCGTGTCGGATCGACAGCTTAGGCTCATACAGTCGCCGAATTGCGCTGCACGTTATTGTTTTGGCTCCTCGTCAGGCCATTCAGCCGACGGGAACTCGTAATTCTAACTTACTGATCGCCCTCGGCGCCAGTAGCTTGCTTGAACGAATCTGCAAGCGCCTGCCGGGCTTCGGCCAACAGCTTGCGGTCGGCCTTGTTCAGGCTGGCCTCGTCCAACAGGTCCGGACGCCGCAATGACGTGCGCAGCAAAGATTGCTGGCGGCGCCAGGCGGCGATAGCAGCGTGGTTGCCGGAGCGCAGCACGTCCGGCACATCGCCCAGCGGGTGGCTGGCCGGATGGCTGAAGTGCGGGCAATCGAGCAGGCCATCGCCTTCAAAACTGTCCTGAACCGCCGATTCGGCGTCGTTCAAGGCACCGTCCTGCAGACGGGTGACCGCATCGATGATCACCGCCGCACCCAGCTCACCGCCGGACAGCACGTAATCGCCGATGGAAATCTCCTCGTCCACCTCGCCCGCCAGGAAGCGCTCGTCGACGCCTTCGTAGCGGCCACAGAGCAGGATCATCCGCGGCAAGGCCGCCAGTTCGCGGACCTTGGCTTGGTCCAGCGGCCGGCCCTGCGGGCTCAGGTAGATCACCGGTGCCGGGGTCGGATCTGCCTCACGCGCAGCAGCCAAAGCCGCTCGCAAAGGCTCGATCAGCATCACCATGCCCGGGCCGCCGCCAAACGGACGGTCGTCCACCCGGCGGTAATTGCCCTCGGCATAGTCACGCGGGTTCCAGCCATGCAGTTCCAGCAGGCCCCGCTCCTGCGCACGACCGACCACGCCCAGCGCGGCCGATTGAGCGAGAAATTCAGGGAACAGGCTGATGACGTCTACACGCACGGGCTTTAGAACTCCGGATCCCAGTCGACCACGATCAGGTTGGCCTCGAAATCCACGGATTTGACGAAGTCGCCCATCACGAACGGAATCATCCGCTCACGGTCGCCGCGCGTTACCAGTACGTCGTTGGAGCCGGTACTGAACAGGTGCGAGGCAATACCCAGCTTGACGCCTTCGACGGTCTGCACATCCAGGCCTTCCAGGTCGACCCAGTAATACTCATCCGCGCTCGGCGGCGGCAAGGCGCTGCGGGCGATGTAGATCTCGGTCCCGATCATGGACTCGGCCACGTCGCGGTCGGTCACGCCCGGGAAGGTCGCCACCAGTGTCTTGCCCGAATCACGGCCACGCACGCCGGTCAGCTCGGACTCCTGCCCCGCAGGGGTACGCAGAATCCAAGGCTGGTATTTGAAAATGGCGGAACGTGGCTCGGTCCAGGACTCAAGCTTCAGTTCGCCGCGCACACCAAAAACGCCGGCAATCCTGCCCAGCAGGATCCGGCGCTCGATATCTTTCTTCATATAGCAGTCGGGCCGCGCTTGCGCGCGGCCCGCCAGAATCAGGCCGCAGCGGCCTGGGACTTGGACGCTTCCTTGTACAGGTTGCGAACCTTGTCGGTCATCTGGGCGCCGTTGGCGATCCACTTGTCGCAAGCAGCGATGTCCAGCACAACGCGCTGCTCGCCACCCTGTGCAACCGGGTTGTAGTAACCGACGCGCTCGATGTTGCGGCCGTCGCGGGCGCTACGAACGTCGGAAACGATGATGTGGTAGAACGGACGCTTCTTGGCGCCGCCGCGGGTCAGTCGAATCTTGACCATGGTGGTGTTTTCCTATGTTGCCCAGTCGCCAGGATGGCGCGGTAAGCCGGCGATTATAGCGACCACCCCGCCCCATTCCAAGCCCAGCCCTGATCGGGAACCTGAACCAGCTCCGGCGCCCATCTTCCGCCAGCTGCCGGTGCCAGCCTCGCAGCCAGTCCGGTGCCGATCCTCGGTGCTTCAGTGTGGCAGGCGTCCCTTCGCCAAGCCGCCTCTTCTGTTTCGTTCAGCGCTCCGGGCATATGATTCACATATGAATCATATATTGAATACCGGGAGCGACCGATGGGCATCGTGAACATCGACGACGAACTGCACGACAACCTGCGCAGGGCCAGCACCGTGTCTGGCCGCTCCATCAATGCGCAAGCCGGGTTCTGGATCAGGATCGGCATGCTCTGCGAACTGAACCCGCAGCTGAGTTTCCAGGAGCTGGTCGCCCGCGAACTTGCGGCAGCCGGGGTAAGCCCTGCGGGCATGCGGGTGGCGGAAGCATGATCAAGCAGCCGCACGAACTGGCATTGATGGCCGAATCCGGGCGTCTTCTGGCCTCGGTGTTCGAAGCACTGAACCAACTGCCGTTGGAGGGCTTGAGCACCCTGCAGGTAAACGACTGGGTCGAGCGCTTCATCGTCGACCAGTTACAGGCGCGCCCAGCCAGCAAAGGCCAATATGGCTTCGCCTATGTACTCAACAGCTCCATCGACACTGTTGTCTGCCACGGCGTGCCGTCGTCGAAAGACATCCTCCGCAATGGCAGCATCGTCAACCTGGATATCACCTTGGAGAAAAACGGCTATATCGCCGACTCCAGCCGGATGTTCCTGATCGGCGAGGTGAGCCATCAAGCCAAACGCCTGGTGCGCATCACCAACGAAGCCATGTGGAAAGGCATCGCTGCGGTACGCCCCGGCGCGACCCTCGGCGACATCGGTTTTGCGATCAACCGCCACGCCAAGGACGCTGGCTATTCAGTGGTGAAGGAATACTGCGGCCATGGTATTGGTCGCGAAATGCACGAAGAGCCGCAGGTGCTGCATTACGGACACCGTGGCGCCGGACTGGAACTCCAAGCCGGCATGACCTTCACCATCGAGCCGATGATCAACCAGGGCCGCGCAGCGATCGACAACCACGACGATGGCTGGACCGTGACCACACGCGATGGAAAGCTATCGGCACAGTGCGAGCATACCGTCGAGGTGACGGAGACCGGCGTGCGTGTACTGACCCTGCGCGATGAGGAACGGGCTACCGCGCAGAAGCTGCTGGGCGCAGTCGCGTAGGACAGGCTTTTGTAGGAGCGGCGTAAGCCGCGAAGCTGGCATAGCTGGAGCGCGTGACATATCCGTCAGCTGATGCTCTATCTGCTTCGCGGCTTACGCCGCTCCCACAAAAAAAGAAGGACAGGCTGCTCGCCGTCAATGTGGTCAGACAAAAAGAAGGCCCGGCAATGCCGGGCCTTCTTCTTTCACTTATCGTGATCAAACAACCGCAATCACCAGATCACAACCCGCTTGTCATCGCTACGCACCATCGCATCGCCGGCCTTGCACTGGAACGCAGTCGCATACGACGGCATGTTCGACGGTGCACCGTTGGCACGGAAGTTGGCCGGTGCGTGCGGATCGGTGTTCAGACGCACGCGCAGCTCACCATCGGTGAAGTTGCGGCGCCACACGGTGGCCCAGTTCATGAAGAAGCGCTGGTCCTGGGTATAGCCATCAACCGGCACATTGACCTTCTCGTCTTCCTTCAGCGCCATCTGCAATGCGTCGTAGGCAACGGTCAGGCCGCCGAGGTCGCCGATGTTCTCGCCCAGGGTCAACTTGCCCTTGACGTTGACGCCCGGCAGCGACTCGTAGCCGTCGAACTGCGCGACCAGCTGGTCGGTGCGACCGGTGAACGCGGTGCGATCAGCATCGGTCCACCAGTTGTCGAAATTGCCATTGGCGGCGAACTGGCTGCCCGAGTCGTCGTAGCCGTGCATCATTTCGTGGCCGATGACCGCGCCAATGCCACCGTAGTTGAGTGCCGGATCAGCCTTGGCGTCGAAGAACGGCGGCTGCAGGATCGCAGCCGGGAACACGATCTCGTTCTTGGTCGCGTTGTAATAGGCATTGACGGTCTGCGGGGTCATGCCCCACTCGGTCTTGTCCACCGGCTTGCCGATCTTGGCCAGCATGTAGCGGTAGTTGAACGCCTGCGCAGCCTGCATATTGCCCAAATAGCTGTCGCCATTGATGGTCAGGCCGGAGAAATCACGCCACTTGTCCGGGTAACCGATCTTCGGGGTGAAGCTGGCCCACTTCTCTAGTGCCTTCTTCTTGGTGTCCTCGCCCATCCACGGCAAGCCTTCCAGGCGTGCCTTCAGCGCGACCGACAGGTTCTCCACCAGGTGCTGCATGGCGACCTTTGATTCGGCCGGGAACACGGCGTCCACGTACAGCTGGCCCAGCGCTTCGCCCATCGAGCCATTCACCGAATCCAGCACGCGCTTCCAGCGCGGCTGCATTTCCTGCTGGCCGCGCAGGGTCTTGCTGAAGAAGTCGAAGTTGGCCTGCTCGAAGTTCTTGCTCAGATACGGCGCGGCGTTGTCCACGGTGTGGAAGCGCAGATAGGCCTGCCAGGTGGCAGCCGGAACGTCGCCCAGCATCTTGTCCAGTTCGCCGAAGAAGCCCGGCTGGGCCAGCGAGAACTTGTCCTTGGCCGGGATCTGCAGCGTGTCGAACAGCGCGGTCCAGCTGAAATTCGGGGTCTGCTTGTCGGCGTCGGCGGCACTGACCGGGTTGTAGCGCTTGGCCGGGTCACGGAGCTCGATGCGCGACAGCGAGGCCTTGGCCAGGCGGGTTTCGAAATCCATCACCGCCTTGGCCTGCTGCTTGGCCTGCGCGGCATCGACGCCGGACAGGGTCAGCAGCTGCTCGATGTAGGCCACATAGGCCTCGCGGATCTTGGCCTGCGATTCGTCGAAGTAGTAACCCTTCTCCGGCAAGCCCAGGCCGCTCTGGCCCACATAGGCGATGACGTTGGCCGAATCCTTGAAGTCCGGGCTGGCGTACAGCGAGAACAGGAAGCCATTGCCCTGCGCATAGGCATCACGCAGGTAACCGGTGATGGCGGCGGTGTCGTTCAGCGCGGCGATCTTGTCCAGTTCCGGTTGCAGCGGCTTGATACCGGCGGCCTCGATGGCAGCCTCGTCCGAGCCGGTCTTCCAGATGTCGCCGATCTTGGCTTCGTTGGAGCCCGCCGCAGCCTTGCCAGCAGCAGCCTGCTGCACCAGTGCGTGCTGCACTTCCAGCGAGCGCTCGCGCAGGATCTCGAAGCTGCCCCAGGTGGTCTGGTCGCCCGGCACCGGGTTGGCCTTGAGCCACTTGCTGTTGACGAAGCCATTGAGGTCGGCGCAGGCCTGCACGGCCGGGTCCAGATCGGCGGCGTTGAGCGAGATCAGCTGGGTCTTGAGCTGTGACTGGTCGAACGCAGCCTTGGCTTCAGCAGCCGGCGCGGCGGGAGCTTCGGTCTTGCCACAGGCAGCGAGCGAGGCGGCGATTGCAACCGTCAGGGACAACGGGACGAGCTTGGAAAACGACATGGACATCTCCGGCCAAACAGGGAAAGGCCGCGCAAGGCTGCGCAGCGCAACCTTGGAGGGTAAAGGATCTGTGTATATCGAGGGACCCGCCGAAGGTCACGCTTCAGCGCGTGCTTGCGGGCAGCACGGCGAAAGCTGTCAACCACCCGCCCCTGCGTTTGCCGCATCGGCCGGTTGAAAACCACGCACATGCGCTATCAGTGCACGCAGCTTGGGAGCCTGGTTGTGGCGGTTCGGGAAGTACAGGTAAAAGCCGGCAAATGCCGGCAGATACTCCTGCAGCAGGGACACCAGCGTGCCCTGCTCCACATGTGCACGGAAGCAGTGCTCCATGCCGATGGTGATGCCACCGCCGGCCAACGCCGTACGCACCATCAACTGCATGTCATTGGTGGTTATCTGCGGTGACACGGCCACCTCGAAATCGCCAGATTCATCGCCAAATTCCCAGCGGTAAGGCGCCATCTCCGGTGCGCGGCGCCAACCGATGCAGCGATGCGCCGCCAGATCCCTCGGGTGTACAGGTACACCATGGCGGGCGAGATAGGCCGGCGACGCCACAACGACCTGCCGCTGCAGACCGCCAAGCGGTACCGCGACCATGTCCTGTTCGATGACCTCCCCCAGCCGCACCCCGGCATCGAAGCCGGCGGCAACGATGTCCGACTCGTCGTCGGTGACGGTCACGTCCAGGGTGATACCCGGGTAAGCCTCGGCAAAGGACGCAATGAGCGGCCCGGATAGAAACGGTTCGGCGATCGACGTCACCGCCACCCGCAGCACCCCACGCGGCGCGCCATCCCCCGCCACTTCGTCCAAGGCCGTAACAACCGTGCCCAACGGCGCGGCAATCGTGCCGTAGAGCCGTTCCCCGGCCTCGGTCAGCGACACGTTGCGGGTGGTTCGGTGCACCAGCGCGATGCCGAGCGCGTCTTCCAGCCGTCGCATGCCCTGGCTGACTGCCGAGCGGGTCACACCCAGGCGATCAGCAGCCATTCGAAAGCTGCGGGCTTCGGCAACGGCCAGAAACAGGTTGAGCAGTTTGAGATCGGCATCCATTGGTTAGCAATGGTAACCGCCACATCCACTAAAAATGGAGTTCCCTCGACAATCGTCCAGGCCTACCTTTTCCACCTCGGCCACGGCTTGAAGGTCTGGCACACCACCAACAAAAGACGATGCAGCAACACCCCTATCTGCGCACCTGGGTAACCGCCGCCGGCCCGACACCGTCAACAGCCCTGATTGAAACACCTGAAGGAACCAAACATGCAGAACCTCAACAACAAAGTAGTACTCATCACCGGTGCCAGCAGCGGCATTGGTGAAGCCTGCGCACGCCTGCTGGCCAAAGCCGGAGCCCGCGTGGTGATGGGCGCCCGCCGCAGCGAACGGCTTGATCGGATCGTCGCCGATATCGTCGCCGACGGCGGCCAGGCGCAGTCCATCAGGCTCGACGTCACCCAGCGCGCCGAACTTGAAGCCTTCGCTAATCAAGCCATCGCCCACCATGGCCGCATCGACGTGATCATCAACAACGCCGGGGTTATGCCATTGTCACCAATGGCCTCGCTCAAGGTCGATGAATGGGACCGGATGATCGATGTGAACATCCGTGGCGTCCTGCATGGCATTGCCGCCGTGCTGCCCATCATGAAAGCCCAAGCCAGTGGCCACGTGGTGAACATCGCCTCCATCGGTGCGCATGCGGTATCGCCAACCTCGGCGGTTTACTGCGCCACCAAATACGCGGTCTGGGCCATTTCCGAAGGCTTGCGCCAAGAGAACGCCGACCTCCGCGTCACCACGATCTGCCCGGGCGTCACCGAATCGGAGCTGGCCGAGGGCATCACCGATGCACAAGGCCGCGAGGAAATGAAAGCGTTCCGCAAGGTCGCGATCAGTAGCGAGGCGATAGCCCGCGCCATCCATTTCGCCCTCTGCCAGCCGGCCGATGTCGACACCAGCGAGATCATCATCCGCCCAACCGCCAGCCCTTACTGACCAGGCAGCAATACGTTGCGGGTGCCATCAGCGCACCCGCAACAGCGAACCAACCACCGCCACGCAGGCCAACGCCCCAGCTGCAATCAGGAACGCCGCCTGCAGCGACCATTGCTGGGCGATGAAGCCAATTGCTGCTGGGCCCAGCAGCACGCCCGCATAGCCCATCGTGGTGACTGCCGGAATGGCGACACTCTCGGGCATGCTGGTCTGGCGCCCGGCCAGACTGAACATCACCGGCACGATATTGGCGCAACCAATGCCGACCAATGCGTAGCCGAGCAGGGCCACACCGAAGCTGGGCACCAGCGTGGCCAGCACAAAGCCGCCGCAGGCCAACAAGCCACCGAGCAATACCGCAACACTAGCTCCGAGCCGGTTGACCAGCCCATCACCGAGCAGACGTGTAGCAGTCATTGCGATGTTGAACGCGACAAAGCCCCAGCCGGCATGGGTCAGCTCGACACCACGCACGTCATGCAGGAACACCGCGCTCCAATCCAGCATTGAGCCTTCGGCGAGAAAGCTGATGAAACACACTGCGCCAATCACGATCACCACGCCACGCGGCAATGCGAAGCTGGCTTCGCCCTGCTCCGCGCGCTCGCCCCGCCACCAACGCGATGACAGTGCGGTAATCGCCACAACGCCCGCAGCCACCACGAAAGTCGCCAGCAAAGCACCTGCGCCAATCGACAACAGCAGCGTTACCAGTGCCGCACCGGTCAAGGCACCAATGCTGTAGAAGGCGTGGAAGCCGGACATCATCGCGCGACCGGATTCACGCTCCACCACCACAGCCTGGATGTTCATCACGCAGTCCATTGCGCCAATGCCTGCGCCAAACACCAGCAATACAACGCCGATACTCAGCGGCGTGGATGCCACGGCCAACAGCGGCAACATCAGCACCATCATCACTACGGTTGCCAGCATCACCGGCCGGCAACCATGACGCGCAGCCAGCATGCCGGCCAGCGGCATCGACAGCAGCGAGCCCAGACCGAGACACAGCAACAACACACCAAGCATTGCGTCATCAAGGCCTGCGCGGGCCTTCGCAAAAGGCACCAACGGCGCCCAGCATGCAATCGCAAAACCGGGAACGAAGAAGGCTGCGCGCGTGGCCATCTGCTCGCTGCGTTGTAAAAGTACTGGATTGGTCACTTGTTGTTCCTGGATAGTGTTCTACTGCAGGTGCATGCGTGCGAAAACATCACTGAATCAAACTTTCGCGACAGCAACCCGATGCATACGCTGTGCAATAGGTGCGAACCGCTGCTGCATTTCCGCCGGGACACGGTCACTGATCAACAGTTGATCAACCTGCTCGATACCTGCAATACGAAAACTGCCACGTGCACCGATTTTTTCGTTGCTGGCGACAATCAGCGTCGTATCGCTGACCCGCAGCATTGCCTGCTTGAATGCGCACTCTTCGGCATTGATTCCCCATATGCCCGTTTCCGGATCGACCGCACAGACGCCGGGAATGCAGACATCGGCCTGCAACTGCGTCAACTGCTGCAATGCGATGGAACCAATGGCACCGCCACTGCGCGGATCAATCCGCCCGCCGATCATCACCACTTCGGCAGCCGGAGCACCGGCCAGTGCATCGGCAACTGCGGGCGAATTGGTAACCACGGTCAGCGCGGTGCCACGCAGGGCGCGGGCGATCTCGACATTGGTGGAGCCAGCATCCATCAGTACAACCTGCCCGGGCAGCAACAGCGATGCAGCCTGCACAGCCAAGGCACTGCGCTCTGGATCATTCCGCCCTACCCGCTCAGGCAGGGCGTCGAACTGCGGCGTAGGCAACAACGCCCCGCCATACACCCGCCGGCACAACCCTTTGGCTGCCATTTCGCGCAGATCGCGACGGATGGAGTCCTCGGAGACCGCGAACGCAGCCGCCAGATCATTGGCGACCACGCGACCGTGCTTGCGGAGCTGTTCGAGGATGCGCTGCTGGCGCTCCTGCGGGAGTGCATCGGGGTCCGAGGCGGTCATGTGATGGTTTTCTGCGTTGATGGGAATCTGGCTCGGCATCGGAAGCGCCGAGGGTCGCCGCTCCGGGCGTCCCGGCCCTGGATAACGAAATCATGCATCAACACAGTCAATCGTGCAACTTCGTGCAAAAGAAGGATGAGCAAGCATGCTCGGTCAGGCGCCTGCGCCCGCTGTGGCATTGACGCCTCAATCCGGGATGAGGTCACGACCGGGTGGCAATCAGTCGATTCTGAGGCGCTACAGCAAAAGATTTACCCCGCCTCAACCCTCCCTTTCGCGTTGCGAAAGGGAGGGGGCAGAAGCCACGGCAAGTTACAGTGTGCTTGCTTCAACCACACCCGCCGCACGCACCAACTGCTCGGCTTCAGCCGCGCCCTTGCGCTCGCTGTAACGGCTGACCAGATAGTCGCTGCGTCCGCGCACCATCAACGTGAACTTCACCAGCTCTTCCATCACATCGACCACGCGGTCGTAGTACGGCGAAGGCCGCATGCGCCCTTGCTCATCAAACTCTTGCCAGGCCTTGGCTACCGAGGACTGGTTTGGAATGGTGACCATGCGCATCCAGCGGCCCAGCACCCGCAAGCTATTGACCACGTTGAACGACTGCGAGCCCCCGCAAACCTGCATCACTGCCAGGGTTCTTCCCTGCGTTGGGCGCACACTGCCATCCTCCAACGGCAACCAGTCAATCTGGTTCTTGAACACCCCTGTCAGCGTGCCGTGCCGCTCCGGCGATACCCATACCTGCCCTTCCGACCACAGCGACAACGCGCGCAGCTCCTGCACTTTCGGGTGTTCCTTGCCGCAACTGTCGAGCAGGGGCAGATCGTGGGGATCGAACAGCCGGGTTTCTGCACCCAATTGCTGCAGCACGCGCTCGGCCTCCAACGCCAGCTTGCGGCTGAACGATTGCGGCCGAAGTGAGCCATACAACAACAGGATGCGCGGCCTATGGCTGCCCGATTCGGCCCCCAGAAATTCAGCACGGGGCTCGGGCAGCAATTCCAAGTCGATGTTGGGTAAAGGGTTGGGTGTTGCTTGATTGGCGATATTCATTCGATTATTCTAGAAATATGGAAATGAAACAGGCAATAGCCGCCCTCACCGCACTCGGCCACGCCACCCGCCTGGCCGCCTTCCGCCTGCTGGTCGAAGCCGGCCCACCGGGGCGCGTGGCCGGCGATATCGCCTACGCCCTCGCCGTGCCCAATGCGACGCTGTCCTTCCACCTCAAGGAACTGGTACACGCCGGGCTGGTACAGAGCGAGAGCATCGGCCGCAATGTCTGTTACCGGGCCAACTACCCGACCATGAATGCATTGATGGCTTACCTCAGCCACAACTGCTGTGCCGGCGCATCAGACGTCAACTGTGAAGTCACACCGGGCCAGCACTGCTGCTGAGCAACCGCCGAAATCACCTCGAAACCGAGACGCACCGATGACCTGCAACGTTCTCTTCCTGTGCACCGGCAACAGTGCACGCAGCGTGCTTGCCGAAGCCACCCTGCGCGCTTGGGGCGGCAATCGCTTCGCGGCCTTCAGCGCCGGTAGCCAGCCCACCGGCACAGTCAACCCGTTCGCAATCGGGCAACTCCAATCCGAGGGCATCGCCAGCGCCGGCCTGCGCAGCAAATCCTGGGATGAGTTCACCGCCGACGATGCACCACGCATGGACTTGGTCATCACGGTCTGTGATTCGGCCGCTGTCGAAACCTGCCCAGTGGTTTTTGGAGATTTTGTCCGCGCGCATTGGGGTCTGCCAGATCCGGCAGTGGTGGAAGGCAGCGATGATGCCAAGCGTGTGGCGTTCGCGCAGGCACATCGCGTCGTCAAAACGCGTCTACTGGCATTGCTCGCCCTGCCCGCTGCAGTGTGGAATGACCGCCAACAGCTCCAATCCGCGCTCGACGGCATAGGCCTGGTGCAACCCGTTGAGGTGCAAGTTCCGTGACTGAGCAGGCGCCGCGCATGGGCCTGTTCGAACGCTACCTGACCTTGTGGGTCGCGTTGTGCATCGTCTTGGGAACCGCACTTGGGCATCAGCTTCCGGACGCGTTTGCTCACCTCGGCGACTTGGAGATAGCCAAGGTCAATCTGCCGGTGGCCGTACTAATCTGGCTGATGATCATCCCGATGCTGCTGAAAGTGGATTTCGGCGCAATGCGCCAGGTCGGCCAGCACTGGCGCGGAATCGGCGTGACCTTGTTCATCAACTGGGCGGTGAAACCTTTCTCGATGGCGGTACTTGGTGGCCTGTTCCTGCGCCACGTGTTTGTCGAATGGCTGCCTACCTCCCAGATTGATTCGTATATGGCCGGTTTGATCCTGCTGGCAGCCGCGCCGTGCACGGCAATGGTGTTTGTATGGAGCAACCTGTGCAGGGGCGATGCCAATTTCACCCTGAGCCAGGTCGCCTTGAACGACGCGATCATGGTGCTGGCGTTTGCGCCTTTGGTGGCCTTGTTGCTCGGCATATCGGCAATCAGCGTGCCCTGGGCCACACTGTTGCTCTCGGTGACGCTGTACATCCTGCTGCCGGTGGTGCTTGCGGTGCTGCTGCGGCGCTGGCTGCTGCGTAGTGGCGGGCAAGCACGTCTGAATCATGTATTGGAACGGCTTGGACCGCTGTCGTTGACGGCATTGCTGGCAACGCTGGTGCTACTGTTTGGTTTCCAGGGTCGGCAGATCATTGAACAGCCACTGGTCATCGTCATCCTCGCCGTCCCCATCCTGCTGCAGGTCTATTTCAACTCCGGCTTGGCGTACCTGCTCAATCGCAGACTAGGTGTGGCCCATTGCGTTGCCGGTCCGTCCGCGTTGATCGGCGCAAGCAACTTCTTCGAGCTGGCCGTGGCCACTGCGGTCAGCCTGTTCGGCGTGCATTCCGGCGCGGCGTTGGCGACGGTGGTTGGCGTACTTATCGAAGTGCCGGTGATGTTGTCGGTGGTGTACCTCGTCAACCGCAGCCGCCACTGGTACGAAGCCAAGCCCAGATAGACATCCAAGCGTGCATCACTTCAAATGCAAAACGCCCGGCCAGCGCCGGGCGTTTTGCATTTGTCAGGCGCCTCAACGTGCGCGCGGGTTTGGCAGGAACGCCGCGACGATACCCAGCAATGGCAGGAACGAGATCACTTTGTAGACCCAGATAATGCTGGTGTGGTCAGCCAGCACGCCCAGCACCGCCGCACCCAACCCGCCCATGCCAAACGCAAAACCGAAGAACAGGCCGGAGACCGTGCCGATGCGGCTGGGCATCAGTTCCTGCGCATACACCAGGATTGCCGAGAATGCGGACGACAACACAAAGCCGATGACCATCGTCAGGATCATGGTCCACTGCAGGTCGGCGTAAGGCAGTATCAGGGCGAACGGCGCTACACCCAGGATCGATGCCCAGATCACCGGCTTGCGGCCGATGCGGTCACCCAAGGGTCCGCCGATCAAGGTGCCGGCCGCCGATGCGGCGAGGAAGCCGAACAGGTGCAGCTGTGCACTCTGCACCGAGACATGGAATTTCTGGATCAGATAGAAGGTGTAGTAGCTGCTCAAACCAGCGATGTAGAAGTACTTGCTGAAGATCAGCACCAACAGGATGCCGATCACCCAGGCCACGGTCTTCGGCGGCAACAGATTGGCTGGCTTGGCCGCCACCTTGGGCTGCGCGGCCACGGCAAGCAGATGCTGCTGGTACCAGCGGCTCACGTAAGTCAGCAGGCCGATGCCCAGCAACGCGGCGCAGGCGAACCAGGCCACACTGCGCTGCCCGTTTGGCACGATCACCGCCGCTGCCAGCAACGGACCAATCGCAGTACCGGCATTACCGCCCAGCTGGAACACCGATTGCGACAGGCCATGGCGACCGCCAGAGGCCAGTCGCGCGATGCGCGAAGATTCCGGATGAAAGATCGCCGAGCCGATACCGACCAGCATCGCCGCCACCAACACCGTTGCGAAGTTGGGTGCGAACGCCAACAGCAACAAACCACACAAGGTGGACACCATGCCCATCGGCAGCGAATACGGTGCCGGCCGCTTGTCGGTACGCAGGCCGATCAAGGGCTGGAACAACGACGCGGTGAGCTGGTAGGTCAGCGTGATCAAGCCGACCTGGGCGAAACTCAGGTGGAACTGACCCTTGAAGATCGGATACAGCGCCAGGATCAGCGACTGCATCATGTCGTTGACCAGATGCGAACTACTGATCGCAGCAAGCACACCTACCGCGACCGGGCGACGTTGTGAGGCAGGAGCTGCAACCGTTGAAGCAGGAGATGACATGGTGTGACCGCGTAGTGGGGGCGGACGCGCATGGTAGAGTCGCCATCCACGTCCATCCTGCGCGATATGGTCATGCATCCTTTAGAAAAGGACATTCCACCTGTCCGAAAAGGCCGCCGCCAGCCGCTCCCGGTCGGCCCGGAAACAGTGGTGTACTGCAAGGCCCGCGACTACCCCACCACTACCTTGATTCCGCTGCACCACCATCCGGATCGGCACCAACTGGTCTACGCGGAAACCGGAGTATTGGTCGTCAATGCAGGCATGGGCCGCTGGGTGGTGCCAAGCACGCGCGCAATCTGGATGCCGGCCGGCATCGGCCATCAAGTGCATTGCATCGGCCTGGTGCAGATGCGCAGCCTGTACATCACCCCGGAGGCAATGCCAGACGCGCCGGAGACACCGTCGGCAGTGTCCATCACCCCTTTGCTGGCATCGCTGATCCACGCTGCGGTCGAAATACCGGCGCGTTATGCCGAAAACTCGCGTGATGGCCGGCTGATGCGGCTGATCCTGGACGAAGTACAGACCCTGCCGGTATTGCCGCTACACCTGCCCGAGCCGCGCGATGCCCGACTGCGGCAGATTGGCAGGCAATTGCAGCGACACCCCGACGATGCATCCACCCTGCAGGACTGGGCGACCCGCCTGCAGGTGGACGTTAAAACCATCCAGCGCCTGTGCGCGCGCGAACTGGGCATGACCTTCGGCCAATGGCGTCAGCAGGCACGTCTGCTGCGTGCATTGGAACGCCTGGCGGTTGGCGAGAAGGTCATCGATGTTGCATTGGCGCTGGGCTATGAAAGCCCCAGTGCCTTCGCCACCATGTTCAAACGCCGCTTCGGGCTGACGCCGAGCCAGTTCTTCCGCTGACGCCGCATGCAAACCGCTGCGGCTAACTGGCCCTCCTTCGTGCGTCGTTCTCAACCCGCTGTAGCCGTTGCCGCCTCATCAATCAAGGCTGCCACTTCCGCCGGATGCGATGCCAACGAGGCATGTCCTGCATCCAGGGTTATCACCTTGCGCGCGTTGAGGCGGGCGGACATCGCCTTCTGGTTCTCAGGCGCGATCATCCGGTCCTGGCTGGATATCTGGTACCAGCTGGGCTTGTGCCGCCAGGCCGGGTCGCTGATGTTGTCACCGAAAGTGCTGGCTAACGGCGCCTTCTGCGTCACGCCCATGACGAACCCCTCCTCCTCGGGCAGGTCCTGGCAGAAGCTTTCATGGAATTTATCTGGCTTGAGCCACAGGTAGCCATCGCTGTCTGGCGCCAGATTCGGCGCCGCGACCGGAAGATGCTGCTGGGTGATGCCACCCGGGCTTTCACCTGCATCCGGGGCGAAGGCAGCAATGAAAACCAGCGCACTTACGTTGGGCAGGTTGCCGGCCTGGCTGATTACCGCGCCGCCGTAGGAGTGCCCGGCCAGAACCACCGGCCCGTCGATCTGCGCCACCATCTTGCGGGTGCGCTCGGCATCATCGGCCAGCGATGTAAGTGGGTTCTCAACCGCACGGATGTCCTGGTAACCCAGACGTCTCAGCTCCAGTATCACCCGCGCCCAATGCGCCGCCCCGCCCCAGAAACCATGCACCAGAACCACTGCCGGCTTGCCCATGACATGTACTCCCGTTGATTGAAATAGTCAGTGACGGAGAAACGACCTCAGCGCGTTGTCTGCGATTGGCAATCACCCTGAGCCGCCATTCTGCGACTCGACCGTAAATCGGCGGTGACGGTTTCATTGCCGGATTCCACCGAAGACGACTGATCCCAATTCAGCGAGACCCCCGTGCAGGCAGTACTACTGGCGGGCATAGCAGTCCGACACCCCAACCTCCGCAGGTGCATCCATCGTGTGCTCTGCAAGCCATCACGGCACACATCGAAGAACCAGCGATCCAGTCATGGAATGGATCGTCTCCGGCCACATACCTGCCCTGCTCGCAAACGCTCAATGGATTTCGCTATGCTGCGCGGCCGCCCGCCCGGGATGGACCTGCGCGGGCTTTGCTTTTGTAGAAACCTTTACTTCATTGGATTGAAAATGGCTGCAAACGTAAAACTTGATGCTTTGAGCGAAATTGCTGGCTTCATCGGTGCAGCACTGGTGGACAGCGACAGCGGCATGGCGCTGGGAACCCTGGGTGGCGGCGCCATCAACATGGAAGTTGCCGCCGCCGGCAACGCCGACGTAGTGCGCGCCAAGCGCCGCGTGGCGAATTCGCTAGGCCTGAGCGACGTGGTGGAGGACATCCTGCTGACCCTGTCCAAGCAGTACCACCTGATTCGCCCGTTGGACGGCAGCAAGGACCTGTTCCTGTATGTCGTGCTCGACCGCACCCACGCCAATTTGGCGATGGCGCGGCACGAACTGAAGTCCTTCGAGAAGACCCTGGATTTCAAGTAAGCCGCAACGGATCACGTTACTGCACGAAAGCCCGGCGTAACGCCGGGCTTTTGCGTTGTGCAGGGACACATCTTTGACAGAGGCGGCGAGGCTTTTGTAGGAGCGGCGTAAGCCGCGAAGCAGGTAGATCGTCAGGCTCCACAAACACCTGCAACTGCAGCAATGTCAGCTTCGCGGCTCACGCCGCTCCCACAAACAATTGCGCGTCCATTGCACCCGAACCTCTGAATCAACCCGTGCCGTTCTACCGGGAACGCACACGCACATAACGCTGCCCATCAAACTCAAACCCCAGCAACTCACCCTGGACATCTCGCTGGAACTGCATGGACTCAGCCTCGTCCAAAGGCCCATCCTGCGCCGCGAACAGGTCCGGCGCAGCGGGTTTCAGCTTGCGATTTAGTGCGCCCACCTGAAGTTGCATTCCTTCGCCGCCCACGATCACCTGCGCAGTGACCGGCAACGCTACTCCACGAAAATCACCGGCATAAAGCGCGTTCGAATCCGGCCGCCACTGCCAACCCTGCCAACGCGGATCGTCATGCTGTTTCGCTTGCCGCGCTCGCATGCCTGCAAGCTGGTCGGCCACACGCTGCGGGTAGGCCTTCTGGCGGATCTGCGCCCACGATGCGGCCTCGGGATGGTCAACCAAATATTGGAAAAACTGCACCACGGTGCGCGAGGTCAGCCAACCGGTGGCATTGTCCGAGTTGGAGAACACCCCGATACCCACGCCCAGATCCGGTGAGAACGCCATCATGCTGCGCGCACCGGTATAGCTGCCGCCGTGGATGTAGAGCGTGCGGCCCTCGAAGTCACATACATTCCAACCGAAGGCATAGCCATTGCACGGCAGCTCATAGGCGTTGCGAGCCTTGGGGTCGACCTGCGCGCCGATGCGATGTGCGGCCTGCAGGGTACCTGCGCTCAATTGCGGAGACAGCGGTGCACCCAACTGCAAACGCAACCAACGGCCCATGTCGCGCGGCGAGGTCATCATGCCGCCAGCCGAATGCATCAAGGCATCGGGCTTGGGCGGCACCAGCCGCCAACGCTTCTCGGCTCCAAGCCACTGGTGATTGAAGGCCAGCTGCGCTGGATCGAAGCTTGAGGTATTGGTTGCGGTTTCGTGCAACTGCAGCGGGGTGAACAATGTTTGCTGCAACCACTCCTGCCACGACTTACCGGTGTGTTGTTGCAGGATCGCCGCGTAGATGTTGTAGCCCAGATTGTCGTAGTCGAAGCCGTCGGCGCGCTTGCTTGCGAACTGCTGCAGCAATTGCGGATACAGGGCCGGATCGGGACTGCCGATATAGGCCTCCAGCGTAGTGATCGCATCCGCGCTCAAGGGCACGCGGTGATTGAGCAGGTCTGCCAGCGTCCAGGCAGCAGGATCGACGCCGTCGGGCAGGCGCAGCTGCGGCCACTGATCAGCCAGGGTACTGCCCAGCCGCAGCACGCCTTGCTGATCCAGCACCTGCGCCAGCAGCCCCATGTACGACTTGGTCTGCGATGCGATGTACATCGGAGTTTGCATGGTCAGCGGTGCATTGGTACTTGCGTTGCGCTGGCCCCGTGTATAGCCCAGCAACTGCTGATCACGGTCGACGATCACCACAGCGTAGCCAGGCCCCAGCTCCGGAATGCCATCCAGAAATACCGCCAGCTCCCGTGCCGCCTGTTGCGGCGAGGCCGCCGCAGCCGTTGTCACGCCGCCCAGCCAGACGGGCACCAGCAATAACAGGGACAGGATGTTGCGCAGATGCATGATGCGGCTCCGTAGCTGACAACCGCCACGATGCACCAGGGCATCACCCGGGGTCTTGAACGGATTGAACCTGCTCACGTCTGCAACAGCGCGCGCAGGCGCGCCGGGGTCAGCCCGCTGTGCGTGCGGGCAATCCGGCTGAAATGGGATTGGTCGGCAAAGCCGGCCTGCTGCGCCACATCAACCAAATCCTGGCCCTTGGCCAGCAGCGGCAAGGCACGCTGCAACTGCGCGCGCGCCCGGAACACCGAGGGTGCGCAGCCCATCCAGCGCGCGAATGCCCGCGCCAGATACACCGGATGCACGCCAAGCCGGCCGGCCAGTTCGGTCAGCGGCGCGTTTTCTTCCTGCAGACGCTGGCAACACAAGGCCAACCAACGCGGCGGTGTGCCGCTCGGGCGTTCGTCGCTGGCAGCCATCCCGGCCAGCAATTCCCACAGCCGCCCATCAACGTCGGTAGCGGCCAGCTCCCCCGCAAACAACGCCGAAAGAAGTCCCCGTCCCTGCAACAGCAACGGCTGCGGCGCATGCCCACGCCATTGCCAGGCATGGCCGATGCCCAGGTTCTCGTACAGATCGAACGTGGCGGGCAGATCGATACCCAGCATCAGCGCACCGGCCGGGCCGTAGTCATTGGCATGTGCCACTCCCGCCTGCTTCACTCCCAGCGCTGGCACGGCCAGCCGCTCCTCGCCCTGCGCGGTCTGCTCGGCCAAGGTGCCTAGCAGCAGCAACGAAAGTTGGTGGCAATCGTGCGCATGTCGCTGCATGCGTTCACCGGGCGCGTACCAGCTGACCCGCGCGGCCAGGCGCTCGCCGCAGAAGACCCGGCGCCGGTTTGGGTCCTGCGCTGCATCTATCCGATGTGTGGCTGGCGGCAAGGACATGGCGTAGCGCGGGCGGCAAGGGTTGAACCAAGTCTAGCCACGCCGCACTGCGGCGCACCTGCCGTTGGTCGTGGTGCCGCATGCAGGGACCGGCGGCTGTCCGCGCACCGGTCCCAACCCTGTCGATTGATTGACTCAGCTCTTGGGCGCGGCCAGCAGGTACTTCAAACCGTGCATGAAGCCACGCGGTGCAACGCTGAGATGGTCCTCGTCATTGAGCACGTCCAGCTTCAGCTCCAATGCCTGGCCACCTCGGGCACCCAGCAGGCCGACCATGCGCTGCGCATCGACCACCATGTCGACATCGCCTCCGTGTTGCACCGCTTCGTACTCGCCCACGTACATATAGGCACGCACCGGCAGCTCAGCCGGCTTGCCTGCTGCAGCCAGGCGACGCTCCATCTCGTGCTTGTCGAACCAGTACGACGGGCTGCCGAGGATGTAACCGCTGAACAGCTGCGGGCGTTCCAGCAACACCTGCGTACCCAGCAAGGAACCGTAGGAATGGCCGAGGAACATGCGCCGGCCCTCGTCACTGCGGTAGCGCTTGGCCACGAATGGCAGTACCTGCGTTTCCAGATAGCTGATGTAGTCCCCGGCACCACCGTGTACGGCATCAGCCGGCGAGCCACTTGGGCCATTGGTGGTGGGCGTGTAGTCGCGCCGGCGGCTCTGCATGCCGCCCTCGCCCTTGGCATAGGACAGACCGACCAGAATGAAGTCCTCGATCTTGCGGCCTTCGACATTCAATCGGCGCGCCATCTGCCAGACCAGCGGGAAGGCATAGTCGGCGTCGGTGACGTACAGCACCGGATAGCGCTTGTCCGGGTTGTCCGCGTAGCCCGCTGGCAAGGCCACGAACACCTGGTAGTTGCGGCCACTGACTGGATCAGGCACTTCCCAGACTTCGCTGCCAAGCACTTCGTAAGGATTGCCTTCACCGCGCTGCGCGTTTGCCACTGCAGGCTGTGCAGCTGCCGTTTGCGCTGAGGCTTTGGGCGCCGCCTCTGGAGCACCACTGCAGGCGCTCAACGCCACCATTGCCACTACCGACATCATCCATTTGCTCAAGCAGACACTCCAGTCATCGTGATCAGTTCCCGATAATGGCATGGCACAGCCCCCAATCAGAAGACTGCCTATCCCAATTGCATGCGCACTGTGGGGTAGCTCAGCCGCCACCTTGGAAGTACGCAAGCCTTTGATTCCTTTAGGGCGACACACCGGTGTCGACTTGCTGTCGTGTTGTCGAACGCAGTTGCCCGGCAACCTGCCAGCTCGACTAACATCGGCAGGAGTGCAGCATGGAAGATGAAACAGTGAAGATCGACGGAAAGCGGATCAGGCAACTGCGCGAATCACGCGGCTGGTCGCAGGAACATCTGGCCAGCATCTGCGGTTTGAGCGCGCGCACGGTGCAACGGCTGGAAACCGAAGGCAATGCTTCGCTTGAGTCGCGCATGGCGGTTGCTGCAGCGCTGGAGGTTACCGCGGAGGATCTTCTCGACACTGGCCAATCCATCGCCAGCCAGGCCCCCAGCACCGCGGCCATTAGTCCCGCTGACCGGATGAAAATCGGCCTGTGGATCGCCAGCCTGGTCCTGGTGGCAATCATGTTCCAGCTGGTCGTCGGGCTCAGCTTGGGCAAACAGGCTGCCGAACGCGATAACCGGGTATGCCAAGCCGATCCGGCCTGCCGTCGCTGACCCGCCTGCTTCGCTGGGTGCAGAGCAATCATGCTGATTGAATGCATCGACGCTACCTGAAGCATGTACACCCACCGAAAAAACTCGGTGATGCAGTCCGCAAGCGCACAACGGCATTACGGGACCGTCCCAGAAAGAGCGCAAACCATTGATTCAACAGGCTTGGAACCGCACTGTCGGCTTGCTGTCGTGTTGCCAAATCGGCTCCACGACAAGCTGCCAGCTCGGCTAACATCGTCAGGAACGTGGCATGGAAGATGAAACAGTGAAGATCGACGGAAAGCGGATCAGGCAACTGCGCGAAGTCCGCGGCTGGTCGCAGGAACACCTGGCCAGCATCTGCGGCCTGAGCCCGCGCACGGTGCAACGGCTGGAGGCCGAAGGCAACGCCTCGCTTGAGTCGCGGATGGCGGTTGCGGCGGCGCTGGAGGTTGCGGTGGAGGATCTGCTGCATGCCGAACTTGTCGAGGGTGCCGCTATCGAGAACAGGCCTCTGGTTATCGCACCAACGGCTCCAGGAATACGGCCCGAGAACCTGGTGTTTGGCTTAGCCCTGCTGGTGATGGCGATCTTGTATGGCGCCTACAACATCGGCAAGGATATGGCGCTGCGCGACAACGCGCTCTGTGATGCAAAACCGGCCCAGTGCCAACGCTGAGGCTGGCTGCACGCTGATTGTTTCTTGTGGGAGCGGCGTCAGCCGCGAAGCAGAGACATCACCAGATGCCATCGGTGCTTGGGACTTCAGCCATGCCAGCTTCGCGGCTGACGCCGCTCCCACAAATACAAAGACCGATGCCAGCTTGCTGACATCGGTCTTTGGTTGATTCCTTGCTTAAGCAGGCAACACCGGTGCCGCCTGCAGCTGATCGCTTACTTGGCCTTGCCCTGGTTGGCTACGGCCTCAGCAGCCTTCTTGGCTGCTTCCGGGTCGCCCAGGTAACGGAACGACTTGACGGTGAGGTCGTCGTTCAATTCGAACAGCAACGGGATGCCGGTCGGGATATTGAGCTCAAGGATGGCTTCCTTGCTCACGTTGTTGAGGTACTTGTACAGCGCGCGCAGCGAGTTGCCGTGGGCGGTGACCAGCACGGTCTTGCCTTCCTTCAGCTGCGGGGCGATGGCGTCGTGCCAATACGGCAACACACGATCCAGCGTGGTCGCCAGCGACTCGGTGGCCGGCAGCGCATTGCGGTCCAAGCCGGCGTAACGACGGTCGTGGATCGGGTGGCCCGGATCGGCCAGGTCCATCGGCGGCGGCGGGATGTCATAGGAGCGACGCCATACCTTGACCTGCTCCTCGCCATGCTTGGCGGCGGTCTCGGCCTTGTCCAGGCCCTGCAGCCCACCGTAGTGACGCTCGTTCAAACGCCAGGACTTGTTGACCGGCAGCCAATCCTGACCCAGTTCAGCCAGTGCCCCTTGCAAGGTGTGGATGGCGCGCTTGAGCACCGAGGTATGGGCTACATCGAATTGCAGGCCCTCTTCCTTCATCAGCCGACCGGCGGTAGCGGCCTCCTGGCGGCCCTGCTCGGTGAGGTCCACGTCCACCCAGCCGGTGAAGCGGTTATCGAGGTTCCACTGGCTCTGGCCATGGCGCAACAGCACGAGTTTGCGGGTCACTGCGGAGGTCTCCGGATGGGGAAGTAAGACCGCGATTGTAGCCCTTCAGGTCAGCTTCCGTTCCTTGTCTGGGGCCTGAGTATGGAAGCCATGTAGTTGCAGGGGAGACTGGTTTTGTTTGCTTGGTGCTTGAGCATGAGCAAGGCAAGGGCTCACCCCTCCCCAGCCCTCCCCAGCCCTCCCCTTGCCTTTGGCAAAGGGAGGGCGAAGCAGCAGCCCTGCGCGCAACCTGGGCTTTGGCCCCCTCCCTTTCACGCAGCGAAGGGGAGGGCTGGGGAGGGGTAACGCTTTCAGCCGCCAGCTTCCAGCTCGCCCACCCTCTCCACCAAAACAACAATCCATTCCCCGCACGGCAACCCCTTCTTCGCCCGTGCCATGCCATCCTGCCCCCACATTCAAACACCCCGGAGCAGCCAGCCATGACCACCATCATCAGCCCGCGCGTCCACGACCTTGGCGGCTTCCAGGTCCGCCGTGCGGTCCCCTCGCTGCAGGCGCGCAGCGTTGGCTCATTCGTGTTCGTGGACCATATGGGTCCGGCCATCTTCAGTCCCGGCCAGGGCATCGACGTGCGCCCGCATCCGCATATCGGCCTGGCCACGGTTACCTTCCTGTGGGCCGGGCAGATCGGCCACCGCGACACGCTGGGCTCGGAGCAGATCATCCGCCCCGGCGACGTCAACTGGATGACCGCCGGCCGCGGCATCGCCCACTCCGAACGTAGCCCCGGTGAGGCACGTGAACACGCGCAGGCCCTGCACGGCATGCAGACCTGGGTGGCCCTACCCAAGAGTCACGAAGAAACCGATCCCGGCTTCTTCCATTTCTCTGCGGACCAATTGCCACAACAGCACCGCGACGGCGCCTGGCTGCGGGTGATCGCCGGCCGCGCCTATGGTGAAGAATCACCGGTCAAGGTGTTTGCCGACACCTTGAACGTCGCCATCGACCTGGAGCCTGGCGCCGAGATCGACCTCGACAACTCCCACGTAGAGCGCGCGCTCTACATCCTTGAGGGCGACGCCCAGTTGGATGGAGTGGACGTACCTACCCAGCACCTGATCATTCCCGAGCCCGGCGACCGCAGCCGTCTGCGCGCCAAGACTCCCCTCAAGGCCATGCTGATGGGCGGCGAACCGCTGGATGGCCCGCGCCACCTGTGGTGGAACTTCGTCTCCAGCTCCAAGGAGCGCATCGAGCAGGCCAAGGACGATTGGCAGAATGGTCGCTTCGGCACGATTCCCGGCGATGACAAGGAGTTCATCCCCCTACCCGGCTGAGCCCACTTTCCTCGTCATGGCACGGGCGGAATTCCCATAGCCGCCCATGGCTTGCTGTAGCTGACAACCCGCAAATCGCGCATAGGCCTAAAGCACTACAGTTGCGCGGGCAAAATAGTTAGCGAATTTGTTACTCACTTCACCCTCTTCTCCGTTATTTTCCCCACACCCGTACCGGGGAAAACATAGGGAACATCATCATGAGCATGGGAAAGCGTTTGGCTGCCGAGTTCCTCGGCACCTTCTGGTTGGTCTTGGGCGGCTGCGGCAGCGCGGTATTGGCAGCGAAGTTCGGCGGTGACGCCAATCCGCTGGGTATTGGTTTTGTTGGTGTCGCCTTGGCCTTCGGTCTGACCGTGCTGACCGGTGCCTATGCGTTCGGCCATATCTCCGGCGCGCACTTCAACCCGGCGGTGAGCATCGGCCTGTGGGCTGGCGGGCGCTTCCCGGCCAAGGACCTGCTGCCGTATATCGTTGCGCAGGTACTGGGCGGCATCGTTGCGGCCTTCATCCTGCTGCAGATCGCCAAAGGCAATGCCAGCTTCCTGATCGATGGCAGCCAGGCCGGCGCCTTCGCCAGCAATGGCTACGGCGCACTGTCGCCGGGCGGCTACACCGTCGCGGCTGCATTCCTGTGCGAAGTGGTGCTGACCGCGGTGTTCCTGGTCGTGATCATGGGCGCTACTCATGGCCGTGCCCCGGCCGGCTTCGCGCCGATCGCCATTGGCTTGGCCCTGACCCTGATCCACCTGATCAGCATCCCGGTCACCAACACCTCGGTGAACCCGGCCCGCTCTACCGCTGTGGCCCTGTTTGCCGGCCCCGGCGCGATCAGCCAGCTGTGGCTGTTCTGGGTGGCACCGATCCTGGGTGCGGCTATTGGCGGCCTGGCCTATAAGTGGATTGGCAGCGACAAGTAAGTCACCACATTGGTTTCAAGTGTTATCAGTTAGTCCGAACGGCCCCCTTGCGGGGCCGTTCTCTTTGGCAGAAAGGACACTTTGCAAGTGACGGGGTTTTTGTAATACCGTCGCAACTTGGCTGGCGCGCATGGGGATGCACGTACACAGGGAGGGATACCACCCACCAGCCAGTACTGCCTTCAGAACCATCCACACGTTTTTCGTCGCGCCGCAGGGCCGATGTTCCATGGGGGAATGCGAAGTGAAGACTGTCCGTATTTTTTTGAGCGCACTTGCGCTCGCTGCCTGCGCCAACGCTTCCGCCCAGCAGGCCGTGCAATGTCCATCGCTGCCTGCCAGTAGCGGCCTGCATTGGGAGCAACAGACCCAAAGCGATTTCATCGTCTGCAAAGCCACCACCGAAGACGGCCGAGCGGTCCTCAACATGATGTTGAGCGGGCGTGATCCGGGCCTGTCCTTGAACCGTCCCTTGCGCGCGGAAAAGGGCGCGTTCGGTGGCACCGAGATGCATTGGTACAAACTGGACATGGGCGGCCGTGACCTGCCCGGCCTGGAGTCGCGCCGCATCAGCGTGGTCAAGCTGGACAAGAACCGCTACGCGCAGATCTGGATCGACGCAGCCGACAACGCCGAGCTGGGCACACTGCAGACCCTGACCCAGACTTTGAACCTCAATCCGTCCGCATTGGCTGGCAGCAACTGAGCCACGACGGATACCGATCCGTTGCAGACAGGCCAATGATGAAGACCCGTTGATGCCGGTCCCGTCGCATTGCGCACGGGACCGGCCATCGTTCAGAAGCGGCCTTCCTGGTAGTCAACGAAGGCCTGCATCAACTCCTCACGGGTATTCATTACGAATGGCCCGTGCCGTGCCACCGGTTCGCGCAGCGGGCGCCCTGCCACCACGATCAGTCGCGCACCCTCGGCACCGGCACGCATATGCAGCATGCTGCCGCCCCCCAACACCGCCAGCTGCTGCAGCTCAACCGCGCGTGCACCCTCACCCTCACCCAGCGACGCATCGCCCTCGAACACATAGGCGAAGGCGTTGTGGCCTTCAGGCAAGCCGTAACTCCAGGCGGTGCCCGCGCTCAGCCTTATGTCCATATACACCGGGTCGGTGGCCGGCTGCTGGATCGGCCCGGTGACCGAACCCACGGTACCGGCGATTACTTTCACGCTGACACCTTCAGCCGGTGCCAGCTGCGGAATGCGCTCGGGCGCGAACTCCTGATAGCGCGGCTCGCTCATCTTGTCGCGCGCCGGCAGATTCACCCACAGCTGGAAGCCGCGCATGCGACCGGATTCCTGCTCGGGCATTTCCGAGTGGACCAGGCCGCGCCCGGCTGTCATCCATTGGACACTGCCAGGGGTAAGCAAACCCTCGTTGCCGTGGTTGTCCTTGTGCCGCATGCGCCCATCAAGCATGTAGGTCACCGTCTCGAAACCCCGGTGTGGGTGGTCGGGGAAACCGGCGAGGTAATCCTCGGCCCGGTCCGTGCCGAACTCGTCCAGCATCAGGAACGGGTCCAGCTCCGGCAACGATTGCGTACCGATGACCCGGGTCAGGCGTACACCGGCGCCATCGGAGGTGGGCATGCCGCGGATAGTGCGCACCACCCGGGCGGAATCTTGACTAGTCATCAGGAAGCTCCTTGAACGTGCAGCAGACAATGGCCCTCGCCAACCGCCAAACCAATCGCCACCGCTGCAACCATTTGTTCCAGCCAGCCTACCGCTCAAGCACAACCCGCCCCCGCAGTCATGTTCGATAAGACACGGACCTAAGACCAAAGTCGCATCCGCTTCAGCTGCCATGCACATTGACCCCCGACCTGCATGGGTAGACCCTTGCAGGCATTCCCCTGCGAGGCGACTCGATGAAAGGTTTTTCAAAAGCCGGATGGGCATTACTGTCCCTGATAGGCGCGTTCTGTCTAGGCGTCGTGGCGCTACGCCGCGGCGAACACATCAATGCCCTCTGGATCGTGGTGGCAGCGGTATCGCTGTACCTGGTCGCGTTCCGCTACTACGGCCTGTTCATCGCCAACAAGGTGCTGGGGGTTGATCCCACCCGCGCCACGCCAGCGATCATCAACAACGATGGCCTGGACTACGTGCCCACCAACAAGCACGTGTTGTTTGGCCACCACTTCGCCGCCATCGCCGGCGCCGGCCCCTTGGTTGGTCCGGTACTCGCCGCACAGATGGGCTACCTGCCCGGCACGCTCTGGCTGATTGCCGGTGTGGTGCTTGCCGGTGCGGTGCAGGATTTCATGATCCTGTTCATCTCCAGCCGCCGTAACGGTCGCTCGCTGGGCGATCTGGTGCGCGAGGAAATGGGCCAGGTGCCCGGCACCATCGCGCTGTTCGGCGTCTTCATGATCATGATCATCATCCTCGCGGTGCTGGCGATGATCGTGGTGAAGGCATTGGAGGGCAGCCCCTGGGGCATGTTCACGGTGATCGCGACAATGCCGATCGCCATGTTCATGGGCGTGTACATGCGTTACATCCGCCCCGGCAAGATCGGTGAAATCTCGATCGCAGGCCTGTTCCTGCTGATCGCAGCGATCTGGTACGGCGGCAAGGTTGCCGCTGATCCGGTGCTGGGCCCGATGTTCACCTTCACCGGCATCCAGATCACCTGGATGCTGATCGGCTACGGCTTCGTCGCGGCGGTGCTGCCGGTATGGCTGCTGCTGGCCCCGCGCGATTACCTGTCCACCTTCCTCAAGATCGGCACGATTGTCGGCTTGGCGATCGGCATCCTGATCGTGATGCCGGAGCTGAAGATGCCGGCGCTGACCCAGTTCACCGACGGCACTGGCCCGGTGTGGAAGGGCAGCATGTTCCCGTTCCTGTTCATCACCATTGCCTGTGGCGCGGTATCGGGCTTCCATGCGCTGATCAGCTCGGGCACCACGCCCAAGCTGCTGGCCAATGAAGGCCACATTGCCTACATCGGTTACGGCGGCATGCTGATGGAATCGTTCGTGGCAATCATGGCCATGGTCGCCGCCTCGATCATCGAGCCGGGCATCTACTTCGCCATGAACAGTCCCGCCGCGATCATCGGCACCGACGTGGTGCACGCTGCGCAGGTGGTCACCAACTGGGGCTTTGCGATCACCCCGGACCAGCTCACCGCAACCGCGGCAGAGATCGGTGAGAGCACCATCCTCTCGCGTGCCGGTGGCGCGCCGACCTTGGCCGTGGGTATCGCCCAGATCCTGCACGCGGTGCTGCCGGGCGAAGGCATGATGGCGTTCTGGTACCACTTCGCCATCCTGTTCGAAGCACTGTTCATCCTGACCGCAGTCGATGCCGGCACCCGTTCGGGCCGCTTCATGCTGCAGGACCTGCTCGGCAACTTCGTACCGGCCCTGCGCCGCACCGACTCGTGGGTGGCCAGCTTCATCGCCACCGGTGGCTGCGTCGCACTGTGGGGTTACTTCCTGTACCAGGGTGTGACTGATCCGCTGGGCGGCATCAACATGTTGTGGCCGCTGTTCGGCATCGCCAACCAGATGCTGGCCGGCGTGGCACTGCTGCTGTGCACCGTGGTGCTGTTCAAGATGAAGAAGGACAAATACGCCTGGGTGCCGTTGGTCCCGGCCATCTGGCTGCTGATCTGCACCACCGCAGCCGGCTTCATCAAGATCTTCTCCGACGTACCGGCAGTGGGCTTCCTTGCCCAGGCGCACAAGTACCGTGACGCCATTGCCGCCGGCGAGTTGCTGGCACCTTCCAAGAACTTCGACCAGATGCATCAGGTGATGGTGAACAACTACATCAACACCGGCCTGACCGCGCTGTTCCTGTTCGTGGTGTTCGCAGTGCTGGTGTATTCGATCAAGACCATCGCCGCTGCACGCCGCTCGTCGGTGCGCACCGACAAGGAAACGCCTTACGTGGCGCTGAAGCCGCACGAGGTTGATCTGTAATGGGCACCGAGCTGGTCCCCGTTGGCCAGTACCAGACGTTCCGCCGCACTTGGCGGCGTCTGGTACAGACCGCGCGGCTTTGCTGTGGCGTGCCGGACTACGACAACTATGTCCGGCACATGCGCGAGAAGCATCCAGACCGTGATGTCATGGATTACAAAACCTTCTTCCGCGAACGACAGGAAGCCCGCTTCGGCGGCAGCAGCGGCTTCCGCTGCTGCTGAAGCAGCGGAGACAAGCAACGAAAAAAGGCGGCGCCATTGGCGCCGCCTTTTTTCTACCTGTAGTGCCGCGCCATGCTCGGCAGAGGCCTTACCGATAACCCGGTTTGTAGCAGCGGCGTAAGCCGCGAAGCCGACCAATCATGCCATTGCAATGACAGCGTGACCTGAGGCAACACCGGCTTCGCGGCTCATGCCGCTCCCACAACACAAACCAAATCCTCAGGCGCCAGCCATCCACTTCAGCATCAAGCCGGTCATATAGGCGATCACTGTGCCGGTGGCATAACCCACCGTACCCAACAGCACACCCACTGGCGCCAAGGTCGGGTGGAATGCCGCAGCCACCACCGGTGCCGATGCCGCAGCGCCGATATTGCCCTGCGAACCAATCGCAAAGAAGAACAGCGGCGTACGCAGCATCCGCCCAACCACATACAACAGGCCGATATGCACGCCCATCCAGATCACGCCGAGCAGGAACAGCCACGGGCGGTCAGCCAATGACAGCAGGTCCATCTGCATGCCGATGCAGGCAATCAGGAAGTACAGGAACAAGGTGCCGATCTTCGATGCACCCGCCGCCTCAAGATTTCGTGCACGGGTAAAGCTCAACAGCAGGCCGGCAACGGTGGAGATCATCACCACCCACACAAATGATGAGTTCAATGAGGCCTTGCTGGCCCAGCTGACGTTCTCGCCAAACCAGTTGGCCAGCGGGACAGCCAATGCATGTGCAAGACCCACAACACCCAGGCCAACACCGACGATCACCATCAAGTCGGTCAAGCTTGGATTCCGCGCACTCTTGGCCTCGTATTCGGCAATGCGCTGTTTCATGTCATCAATGGCAGAGGTATCCGCACCATTTTTTGCATCGATGATCTGCGAGCGCCCAGCCATCCACAGCAGCATCGCCATCCACAGGCTGGCGCAAGCCACGTCCACCACGGCGAACTGACCAAACGTGGTTGCATCGACATTGAAGGTCTCGCGCATGGCGGCCATGTTGGCGCCGCCACCAATCCAGCTGCCAGCCAATGCGGCCATACCAGCCCAGGTGTCACCGGCCACGGTTTCCGGATGAATGAACTTCATCACCTGGAACGACACCGCCGCACCCAGCACGATGCCTACAGTGCCGGTGACGAACATCACCAGCAGCTTGGGACCGAGCCGGGCGATGCCTTTCAGGTCGATGGAAAGCGTAAGCAGGACCAACGCGGCCGGCAGCAACACATCGCGTGCGATCGGGTTGTAGAGCTTGGTGCTGTGGCCGTCGATCAGGCCCGTGGTGTTGTAGATGGCGGGTATGAAGTAGCACAGCAGCAGCGCCGGCACCCAGGTGAAGATCTTCTTCCAGAACGGGGTTGGGCCGCTGGCCAACCAGAAGATCAGGGCCAATGTTGCAGCGATCAGGCCGAGGCCGACGATGTCATTGGTGATGAGGGCAGTATTGGGCTCGGTCGGCATAAGGCCTGTTCCTGTCGATCGAAGAAAAAAAAACGCCACGTTGGTGACGTGGCGTCGGAGGGTGGAGCCTAGCATGGTGGCGGATGTTGGTCTTGCTTAGCGAAAGCAGCGCTACGCGCTCCCCTCTCCCCAACCCCTCTCCCGCAAGGGGGGAGGGGCTCAGTGCGCCCCGAGCGCTAGCAATATGTGCAACTGCAGCTGCGAAGCCTCTCTCCCCCTGCGGGGTGAAAGAAGCAGCTTGCGAACCACCGGTTCGCGGCTCCTTGAACGCCCTTGCGCCAGCGCAGGGGGTGGGGCCCGGAGCGAGGGTTGGGGAGAGGCGCGCAACCCGCGCCGTTTCTCACCCAGCCCCAGCCATCGCCCTCAAGGTAATTCCAACCACATAAGCCGCGCCGGTACCCACCGCATAACCCAAGGTACCCAGCAACACACCTACCGGCGCCAAGGCCGGGTGGAAGGCCGTAGCCAACACCGGCGCCGAGGCCGGGCCACCGATATTGCTCTGCGATGCAATGGCGAAATAGAAGAACGGCACCTTCAGCAGTTTGCCGACCAACCACAACAGCACGATGTGCACGCCAATCCACAGCACGCCCAGCGCGAACAGCCACGGCTTCTCCAGCAGCGCCAACAGATCCATCTGCATGCCGATGCAGGCGATCAGGAAGTACAGGAACATCGAGCCCCACTTCGACGCGCCTACGCCTTCCAGCTCGCGCGCGCGCGTGAAACTCAGGCCCAGGCCGATGAAGGTCGCCAGCATCACTACCCACACGAAGGGCTTGTCCAAGCTGACCGAGCCAGACCAGCTCACGTTTTCTGCAAACCAGCCAGACAGCGGTGCGGCCAGGCCATGCGAAAGCGCGACCACACCGAAGGCCACGCCTGCCATCACCATCAAATCGCCCAGCGCCGGAATGCGCGCATGCTGCGCCTGATAACTGGCCACACGATCACGCAGATCATCCAGCGCGCGCGTATCGGCACCACTGCGCTTGTCCATGGCCGGCGCACGCGAGGCGAAGAAGATCAGTACTGCCATCCACACATAGCCGACACCAACATCCACCACCGCGAACTGTCCGAAGGTGGTGGCATCGACTTCGAAGATTTCCTTCATCGCCAGCATGTTGGCGCCGCCGCCGATCCAGCTGCCAGCCAGCGCCGCCATGCCGCCCCATGTTGCGCCGGCCACGGTTTCCGGGTGCAGCCAGGCCATTATCTGGAAGGCGACCACTGCCCCGAGCATGATGCTCAGCACTGCAGCCACATACATCGCCAGCATCTTCCAGCCAAGGCCGAGGATGCCTTTCAGGTCGATGGACAGCGTCAACAACACCAGCGCGGCAGGCAGGAACACGTCGCGCGCGATCGGGTTGTAGAGCTTGGTGGTTTCGCCATCGATCAGGCCGACCGTGTTGTACACACCGGGAATGAAGTAGCACAGCAGCAACGCTGGCACGAAGCTGTAGAACTTTTTCAGCAGCGGATTGCTGCTGCCCGATGTCCAGAAAATAACGCCCAAGGTGGCGGCGATCAGGCCGAACACGATGATGTCATTGCTGATGAGTGCGCCTGTTGCGGCTGCCATCATCGTCTATCCCCTTGATTACCTGGTGTGGGCAAACCCCCGCCCTTGAAGAAAACCTGCAGCCACACCTCGTCAAGAACGGAGGACAGGGATAGCGCAGGACGAAGCAACAACGGCGAGTCCTTCGCCCCTCCCGGCCATGCCAGCCCGGCAGAACAACAACATTCCCAACCCGTGCCCGGGAGTCAACGCCCAGACAGTCAACAAATACCGGCGCTAGATGCTGCTCACAATGGCATTGCGCTGCCGCTGATACTCCGCCTCGCTGAGCAGGCCTTTGGCGCGGAGTTCATCCAGTTGCTCCAGGCGCTGCTGCGCATTTCCCGCGCGTCCCGGCTTACCTGCCGCGCGCATACACAACCAGACAACCAAGGCGATGCCGCCCGCAAAAAACACGAAACCGACCAACAGAACAAGTAGATGCCAGATGCTGAACATTCCCATCGACCCCGCCCTCCATGACAGCGAAGATGAGAATGTAGCGCGGCGCAGGACATGAATCGCGGCGCCGGCCAAAAAGAAAAGGCGCGCCAACGGCGCGCCTTTTCCATGACCAGTTACTCGCCGATGTGCTGTTTCAGCCAGCCATTGACGGTGTCGTGCCACTGCACGCTGTTATGCGGCTTCAACACCCAGTGATTTTCGTCCGGGAAGTACAGGAACTTGGACTCGATCCCCTGACGCTGCAGCGCGGTAAACGTGGCCAGGCCCTGCTCCACCGGGATGCGGTAATCCAGTTGGCCCTGCACCACCAACATCGGCTTCTTCCAGTTGGCGACATGGTTGACCGGGTTGAACTTCTCGTAGTTCTGCGGCACGTCGTACGGAGTACCGCCCTGCTCCCACTCGGTGAACCACAGTTCTTCAGTGGCATAGCCCATGGCACGCTGGTCGAACACACCGTCGTGGTTCACCAGGCACTTCCACGGCTCATTCCAGTTGCCGGCGATCCAGTTGACCATGAAGCCGCCGTAGCTGGCGCCCAGCGCACAGGCCTTGTCGCCGTTGAGGAAGCTGTATTTCTGCTGCGCTGCGGCCCAGCCCTTCTGCAGGTCTTCCAGCGGGCGATCGCCCCAATGCTGGCTGATCGCGTCGGTGAAGGCCTGGCCGTAACCCGTGGAGCCGTGGAAATCGATCATGACGACTGCGTAGCCCTGACCGGCATAGGTCTGCGGGTTCCAGCGGTAGCTCCAGCCATTGCCGAAGCTGCCCTGCGGACCGCCATGGATCAGGAATGCAACCGGGTACTTCTTGCCTTCCTGGTAGTTGTGCGGCTTGACCACATAGCCGTGCACGGTCTCGTCGTTCCAGCCCTTGAACGAGAACTGCTCGAAGTCACCGAAGTTCACGCCATCCAGCATTTCGCCGGCGCTCTGGGTGATGGCGCGCTGTGGTGCGCCTGCAGCGGTGCTGCTGGTGAACACCTGGTCGCCGCTCTTCAGCGAGTTGCGGGTGAAGGCCAACGCATCACCGGAGATGTCGAAGGAGGAGATGCTGCCCTCGCCCACCAGCTTGGTCGGATTGCCATCGGCGATGTTGACCGCGAACAGCGGGTGTTCGCCCATGTCCTGCGCGGTGGTGTAGATGGTCTGGCCATCGGCCGACAAAGTGATGCCATCAGCCGAACGGTCCCACTGCGCGGCGATCTCGTTGACCTTGCCGCTGGCCACGTCCATCGCCATCAGGCCGAAGCGGTCAGCTTCGAAGCCCGGGCGCTTCATCGCGCGGTAGAACAGGGTCTTGCCGTCGGCGCTGAACACCGGGCCGGCGTCCCAAGCCGGGTTGGCAGCGGTCAGGTTGACCGGGGCCTGCTTGCCGGCAGCATCGAACTTGTACAGGTCGAAGTTGGTCGACCACGGTTCCTTGCTGCCCTGCACGCGGATGCTGGCGACGACGGTCTTGCCATCCGGCGACCAGACGAAGTCTTCATTGCCGCCGAACGGCTTGGACGGCGCATCACCGGCCAGCGTGGCACTGATCGCCGAAGCGCCCTTCACCGCAGCAGCACCGGCTGCCGGCAACGGCGCGACGAACAGCGTGTTGCGACGGCCGTCGGCCCAGGTATCCCAATGGCGCACGAACATGCTGTCGTAGACCTGGCCGCTGCTCTTGTCGGCCTTTTCCTTCTCCAGGCGCTTGCTGGTGCAGGCCAGGTCCGAGCCGCAGTCCTGGAACACGCCGGTGCTGAACAGCACGCGGTCGCCCTGCGGCGAGACGCGGTAGCTGTCCACGTCGAGTGCGAAATCGGTGAGCTGGCGCGGCTCGCCACCAGCCAGCGGCATCACATACAGCTGCTGGCTGCCGTTCTTGGCGCTGAGGAAGTACACGTTCTGGCCCTCGATGGAGGCCGAATTGACATTCCAGCCAGCCGGGGTCAGCTGCTTCGGCGGCGCCATGTCGCGGGTACGCAGGTCACGAATCCACAGGCTGCTGCTGGCCTTGAGGTCGGCGTCGACGATGCGCTTGGCAAACACCACCTGCGCGCCATTGGCGCTGAGCAACGGCGCGGACGCGCGGTCCAGCTTGACCATGTCGCGGACTTCAAAACCGCGCGCACTGGCCAGTGATGGCAAGGCGGCCAACAGGCACAGCGGCAACAGGGCGTGTCGAAGCTTCATGGGCAACTCCCAGGCAAAGGCAAACCCCGATGGTAGGCGGCCAGCCTGCCCCACTGCAAAGGCTTGAAGTCATGCCCGGGCAACCGCCGGAAACAGCAAAGCCGCCCAAGGGCGGCTTTGTGTTTGATCTGGCGCTGCTTTTGCTTGAGCCCCTCTCCTGCGAAGCGGGAGAGGGGTTGGGGTGAGGGCGCCTTGGTTTTGGTTTTGGCTCGAAGCCTCCTCCCTTTGGCCGCAGGCCAAGGGGAGGGCTGGGGAGGGGTGCCCTGGCTCTAAAGCTTCAAGCCCACAGCCAAGTCAAAATCAAAAGCTACCCCCATCCGCCCCTTCGGGGCACCTTCCCCCGCAGGCGGGAGAAGGGACAGCAAAGTCACCCGCAGAGTCAGCCCTTAGGCCTTCGCCGCAGGCTCGCCCTTCTTGCCGATGCGGTACATCAGCAGGCCAACCAGGAACAGCACGAACAGGCCAACCCAGGCCGACACGCTCGCCCAAGTATCGGCAAAGCCGCCCAGCGGCAGTGCCAGCACGTCGCCCTGGCCGCTGACCACGATCGGCACCGCGATGGCGATACCCATCAAGGCTTCACCGGTGATCAGGCCAGCTGCGAACAGCACACCCGGGCGATGCACGCGGTCGCGGCCTTCTTCGTCGTCGGCACGCAGCTTGTGGAAACGCTCGACCAGGTGGGCCAGCAGGCCGCCGAGGAAGATCGGCACCATCAGTTCCAGCGGCAGGTAGATACCGATGGCAGCAGCCAGCACCGGCACGCGGAAACGCTTGCCGGTCTTCTTCAGCCACTCGTCGATGGCGATGATCACCGCGCCAACGCCGGCGCCCAGTGCGATCATGCCCCACGGCAGATCGCCACCGAACAGGCCGCGCGCAACCGAGGCCATCAGGTTGGCCTGTGGTGCTGCCAGCGAGTTCGGGTGCTCCGCGGTCGGTGCGCCGATGCCGTAAGCATGGGCCAGCAGGTTCAGCACCGGCGCCATGATCAGGGCGCAGGAGAACGCGCCGATGCCCAGCATCAGCTGCTGTTTCCACGGCGTCGCGCCGACCAGATAACCGGCCTTGAGGTCCTGCAGGTTGTCACCGCCAACGGCGGCCGCACAGCAGACCACCGCGCCGATCATGATCGCGGCCACCGCACCCAGCGGAGCACCGCCGACGCCGACCGGAATCAGGCCGTCCTTACCCAGCAGCAACACCAGCACCACCGAGGCGAACAGGATGGTGGATATGGTGATGCCCGAGACCGGGTTGTTGGACGAACCAATCAAACCAGCCAGATAAGCCGACACCGACACGAACAGGAAGCCGGCGACGATCATGATGATGGTCATCGGGATCGACACGTGCCACTGGCCGACGATGGCCTGATACAGGCCCAGCAGCGGCAAGGTGAAGGCGATCAGGGCGATCAGCATCCACTTCATCGGCAGGTCGCGTTCGGTTTCGGCCAGCGCCGGGCCACTGCTCTTGCGGGCAGCAGCAAAACCACTCTTGACGCCGTTGAACAACGACTTGCGCAGCGAGAACAGGGTCCAGACGCCGCCGATCAGCATGGCGCCGACGCCGAGGTAACGGATCTGCGAGCCCCAGATGGCGAAGGCCGCCTCAGCCGAGCCGGCATTGGCCAGCGATGCCGCCAGATCCGGGTTGCCGCCCAGGAAGAACGCCTGGTACAGCGGAATGGCGATGTGCCAGGACAGGATCGAGCCGGACACCACCACGATGCCGACGTTCAAGCCAACGATGTAACCCACGCCCAGCAGTGCCGGCGACAGGTTGGTGCCGATGAAGGCGGTGATCTTGGAACTGCCGACATAGGCCGACTGCGCCCAGGCGTCCGGGAAGATGCGCAGGCCCGAGGCCGCGGCCAACTTCACCAGACCGCCGATGGCAGCCGAGATGCCGAGGATCTTCATGCCCGGGCCCGGGTTCTCACCGGCCTTGAGCACTTCAGCTGCCGCCTTGCCTTCCGGGAAGGGAAGCGGATCCTCGACGATCATCGAACGGCGCAGCGGCACCGAGAACAGCACGCCCAGCAGGCCGCCGAGGCCGGCGATGCCCAGCACCCACCAGTACTTGAAGTCCGGCCAGTACCCCATGATCACCAGCGCCGGGATCGTGAAGATCACGCCAGCCGCAATCGACGAGCCGGCCGAGGCACCGGTCTGGACGATGTTGTTTTCAAGAATGGTGCCGCCACCGAGCAGACGCAGCACGCCCATCGAGACGACGGCGGCCGGAATGGCGGTAGCAATGGTCAAGCCTGCGAACAGGCCCAGGTAAGCATTGGCGGCAGACAGCACCACAGCCAGCACGATGGCAAGAACCACCGCGCGGAATGTGAGCTGCGCAGGCGCAGCGTTGTTCATGGAAAGCCCTTGAATGGCAAAAAAACCTTCGCCACGCTAACGCCCGCTTAACGGCAAGTCCAGCCTGAACGCAGTGCCGGTGCCCCGCAACCCTGCAATTCCACCGATCGCACGCCTTGCAGGCCACATCGGCAAAGTCGCCCGCGCCGCCCTTAAATGTTATGTTATATCTTTCCGTAAGATTTCAACGCATGCACCCTGCCTCCACCTCCCGCCTGGCCTCCATCGACCAGCTGCGCGGCACCGTGATGCTGCTGATGCTGATCGACCATGTCCGCGAGACCTTCTACCTGCAGCACCAGGTCAGCGACCCGATGGACGTGACCTCGGTTTCTCCGGCGCTATTCAGCTTCCGCCTGCTGGCCCATCTATGCGCACCTGTGTTCGTCCTGCTCACCGGCCTGTCGGCCTGGCTATATGGCCAGCGCCAGCCAGATCCGCGCCGCGCCACCGCCGCGTTCCTGCTGAAGCGCGGCTTGTTCCTGGTGGTATTGGAACTGACCCTGGTCAACTTCGCCTGGACCTTCCAGTTCCCGGCCAGCACGCTCTATCTGCAGGTGATCTGGGCCATCGGCCTGAGCATGATCGCGTTGGCCGGCCTACTGTGGCTGCCGCGCAAGCTGCTGTTGGCGCTGGCGGTGGTCATCATTGCCGGCCACAACCTGCTTGATCCGCTGCAGGCCCAGGGCAACGGCGTACTGGCAACGCTATGGAAGATCCTGCACCAACGCGACTGGATCGAATTGGGCGACAGCCTGCGGCTGCGCACCTCCTACCCGCTGCTGCCGTGGATCGGCGTGATTGCCCTGGGTTACGTGCTGGGCCCGTGGTACGCCAGCAACCGCCCGGCGCCACAGCGCCAGCGCTGGCTGCTGCTGACCGGCCTGGCGATGCTGGCCGGCTTCGTGCTGCTGCGTGCCGCCAATATCTACGGTGACCATCCCTGGCTGCGCTTCGCCGACTTCCAGCTGACGCTGATGAGCCTGCTCAACGTCACCAAGTACCCGCCTTCGCTGCTGTTCCTGCTGCTGACGCTGGGTATCGGCCTGTTGCTGCTGCGCCTGTACGAGCAGCCACGCATCGCAGCGTGGTTGCAGCCACTGGCGTGGATAGGTGCGGCGCCGATGTTCTTCTACCTGCTGCACCTGTACGTGCTGAAGCTGCTTTACCTCGCAGCGATGGCGTATTGGGGCGCAAACCACGCGCCCTACTTCGCAGTCGAATCGGTGTCGGCATTGCTGTTGATCAGCGTGGCGCTCGCGGTGCTGCTCTACCCCGCCACCCGCGCTTTTGCCCGCTTCAAGGCACGCCGTCGCGACTTGGCCTGGCTGCGTTATCTCTGAACGCGCAGCATCGGGGCAGCGGTCCTATACTCGGCCGCTGTCCCACCCGGCACCACCGATGACCGCAACCGCCTTGAGCCATCCCCGCTCCGACGACTTCCTCGGCCACCCCAAGGGCGTTTACGTCTGTTTCTTCACCGAGATGTGGGAGCGCTTCTCCTTCTACGGCATGAAGGCGCTGCTGCTGCTTTATCTCACCAAGTACCACTTGTTCGGCGACAAGGCCGGGCTGGACCTGCTCGGTGCCTACGGTGGCCTGGTCTACTGCATCCCCGTGTTTGGCGGGCTGCTGGCCGACCGCTGGCTGGGCATGCGCAAGGCGGTGGTGTTCGGCGGCATCCTGCTGGTGCTGGGACACATCGGCATGGCCTTCGAGGGCCACGAAGCGCACCGCGTAGCAGGCGAAGTGGTACGCGACGAAGCCGCGTTGTCGATCACCTATTTGTCGCTGGCGCTGATCATCATGGGCGTGGGCTTCCTCAAGCCCAACATCTCAACCATCGTCGGCAAGCTCTACCCGGAGAACGACCCGCGTCGTGACTCGGGCTTCTCGCTGTTCTACGCTGGCATCAACCTCGGCGCCCTGTTCGCCTCGCTGGTCTGCGGTTTCCTCGGTGAAGCCTATGGCTGGAAGTACGGTTTCGGCGCGGCTGGCATCGGCATGCTGGTCGGATTGGCGATGTTCCTGTGGGGGCAGAAGTATCTACAAGGTCACGCCGAGCCGGCACAGCCTTCGACGTTGCGCGAGCGCGTCCTTGGCGTGCCGCGCGAATGGCTGATCTATGGCGTCGCCGTCGTTGGCATCGTTCCGGTCGCGGCGCTGATGTGGGCGGCAGCCAACGGTGCCTTTGCCCTGGGCGGTGAAATCAGTCTGGCGCTGATGCTGATGATCGTGGTGCTGGGCGGCGTGCTGCTGTGGTTTGCCTGGTTCACCGGCACGCAATGCACCCCGGAACAACGCCAGCAGATGATCGCGCTGATGGTGCTGATCTTCATGGCTCTGGTGTTTTTCACGCTGTATGAGCAGACCTACGGCTCCTGGGTCACCTTCACCGACCGTCTGCTGACCAAGGACCTGGTGCCGTCACTGGTCATCCGCGATGGCACGCCGCTGCCGTGGTCCATCGTCTCGCTGCTGTTGGCGCCACTGGGTTTTGTAGTCGCCGCGCGACTGTCTGACCGCAACCCATCGTCGAACGCGCCGCGCCTGCTGTTCGCCGTCATCGTTGCCGCAATGCTGGTGATGCTGATCCGCGACTGCCTGGTGCTGCCGCAGACCGCCGGCTCCCTGACCTATCTGGGGGCGCTATTCCTGGTGTTGCTTGCACCCTTGTTCGCCGCACTGTGGGCGTGGCTGGACAAGCGTCGCCTCGATCCGTCCAAACCACTGAAGTCCTCGTTCGGTTTGGTATTCGGTGCGCTGTCCTTCGTGCCCTTGGCCCTGGCCGCACAGCAGGTAGGCGCAACAGGGCAGATGGCCAGCGTGTGGTGGCTGGTACTGGCTTACCTGATCCTGGAGATTGGCGAGATGTGCCTGTCGCCGGTCGGCCTGTCAGCCGTCACCCAGCTGGCGGCACCGCGCGTGGTCAGCCTGATGATGGGCACTTGGTTCCTGGCCACCGCATTCTCCGAAACCCTCGCAGCATTGTTTGGCAAGCTCGCCGCCATCGATGTACCCGAAGGCGAAGTGATGAACATCGCCGAAGCTGCGGGCCGCTACGAACACCTGTTCTGGCTGCTGATGTGGATAGGCCTGGGCTGTGCGGTAGTCGCCCTGCTTGCCTCGCCGCTGCTGAAGCGGATGATGCACGGCGTGCGTTGACCCGCCGCCCGTCTTGTAGGAGCGGCGTAAGCCGCGAAGCCGACACCGTTCGAATGCCAGAGATATCTGCAATCTGACCGACCATCAGCTTCGCGGCTTACGCCGCTCCTACAAGGCCCATCGGCTGTGACACCGGCTGCACCGCTTCACTGCTGCTGAAGCCGATCCACGACATGCCGTGAATCCCGCATCTTGTGGGAGCGGCGTAAGCCACTCCCACAATGGAATCGCTACAGCGCCACTTGCAGCTTCACTCCAGCAACCAAGGCCGCATCCACCTGCTTAACACCGCCCGGGTACTTCACGTACTGCAGGTTTGGTCGTACGGTCAGCCAATCGCTTACGTGCACTCCGTAGTAGAGCTCGGCGTCGTACTCGCTTTTCTGCAGTGGCTGATACAGAGGATTTGTGTAGTCATCCACTCCGTTTGCCGCATTCAACATGCGCTGGTGCCGAGCCACATTATTGTTGACGTGCATACGCCCAAGAGCAAAGCCAGCATCATCCTCCGGTCGCGAGTTGAACGGTCCTCGATACACCACACCAAGCTGGTGAAATCTGTCTACCACATTGGTCGCTCTGTCGTGCGTAGTGACGTTTGCAAAAAGCGTCAGACCACGCGATTCATCATCCGCCCGGCGTGTCAGCTGTTGCTGCGCAGTGAACCACACGCCGTACTTTCCATCTCTTATCCTGAAATCATTACCAGTCAACGCCTGCGGCAAGCTGTCCACATCCTGGAACACATCCGTGGACCGCGCAGTGCTGCGGTAATACCCGAACCGATACTCACCGGGTAAGCCACCAATTGCTTGGTCAGGCTTCCAAACCAGCTCGATCGGCAGCAAGGTGCCTGCGCGCCCCCGCGTACTGAGGGTGAAGCCACGCCGGGCATCCAGCAACAACGGGTTCTGTTCGTAAGCACCAACCTGCAATGCCAGTCCGCGCGTGACGTTGAATTTGACCCGCGCCGCCCATTGACTCACCGGCCAGTTGTACCAGATGCCGCCAGCCCAGTTGCCTACCTGCGACCCACACGCCACCAGATTCTGGAAGTCACAGGGAAAGCTGTTGAAGTCCTCGCCCTCACCAAATCGGCCCAGCTTCACATCCAGCAAGCCATCAAGGTACTGCTGCTTGAACCACAATTGGGTCAGCCGCCAGCTCTGGCCTCGCCCCCACACCTCCTGTACAGCACTGAGTTGACCGGTACGTGGATCGGCAATGGCTACATTGGACAGGCTACGCCCGCTGCGCTCAGTAACAGACAGCTGGAACTCGGCACTATTCCAACCCAATGCCTTGTCCAGATCCACATGCATCCCGGCGGAAAACTGTGCGCTGTAGCGGCCGAGATGATCATCGCGATAGCCACCGTCAACGATGCCGCCGAACTCACCCACATATCCGATATCGAAATCGTAGCCTGCCCCGTGCAGCCTCGAGCGCGCCCCATCCCAGTCACCCAGCATCCACACCGAACCCACCGACGCAGCGTCGGCCGACAGCGCGGCACCTGCCATCAGCAACGTAGAAGCAGCGCAGAATTTCGCCACCAGCTCCCATCTCGAACAAGCACGAGTCTCTTTCACCGTTCACTCCCTTGATCGGCGAATGGAACGCCACGTTGCAGCCGTCAGCAGCAAACAACGCATCATCCCCATCACCGAAGTGACGCATCCATTGATGCAGGTGACACTAGACTCATGAAGTCTCGAAGCCAAAACAACGACAGCTACGATTGCGAAACCACACCAAGAAAGAACTGCAAGCGGCAAACAACATCTCCGGCGTTCGCTGAGAAACAACGGATCACTATCGATCAGGCGGTGCGGCTTCGCTGCCAAGACGTTCTTCGCATCGCGGTCGCAATGCGATTCCGGCAAGGCAATACAAGCGCGCTATTGGCATCGGCCCGCACTCCAGCAAACCTGACGACTTTCAGGAGAAACCAGAGCCGGGGCGAATCAAGTTTTTTTGGACATTCCACACACAAGCCCGGACGGCTTCGCGCAGGTGATCCTCGGCTCAAGTGGAAGCCGTGCTCAACCAGGTCCCGGCAACGTCCCACAGAAGACGCAACGCAAACCCGAAGAACACAAGCGCCATGATTGCTTCCAGATGCCCACCCATGCGAAGAAATCTCTGCCTTACACCAGGCTGAGCGAACAGCACGCTCACAAATACGAACCAGCCTGCATTGACCAGGCACATCCAAGCGCCGTAGAGAGCCTGAACCTTCAGAGGCGTCGCTGCACTGACCACTGTAGTGAAAATCGCAAGGAAGAACAGTGTTGCTTTCGGATTAGTAGCATTGGTCATGAAACCCAGTGCAAACGAACGCCAGGCACCACCTTCGGTTGCCGCGCCGGCCGCGATATCGACGACCGGCTTCTCCTGCTTTGCACTGTGCAGGAAAGAGAACACCAGATAGAGCAGATATCCCGCGCCAACCACCTTGGCCAACGCCATCAGCGAGGGTCTGGCATGCAGCAAGGCACCGACACCCAACAAGGTGTAAAGCACATGCACCGAAATACCCGCACCTATTCCAATCGCAACCCAGATGCCGGCCCGACGCCCCTTGCGCACGCTTTGCCGCACCGTGACGGCGAAGTCCGGCCCCGGCGCGATCACCGCCAAAAAATGTATCAATGCCAGCGAAAGGAACTCGGGGTAGTAAACGCTCAAGATCGGGGCCTGCTCAAGTAGAAAAGGGTCGACGCATGAATAGGCACATGGCCAGCGCCACTCCAGAAGGAGGGAGTGCGATTCCGCTACAAAAGCGTGGCACCTGCCTATCGGCCACCGGCGCAGCCACGACAAACAGCTGGAAATCGAATGACAGAGCTGCTCCACACGCTTGTCACAGCTGTAAAGCCGACTCCGGCTTCGTTGCTGAGTCCGGCCGACTGGAAAAATTCTATTCCCAGGATCAGGCTCGGGGAATGCCCATAGAATCCAAATAATCTTTGCGCCATGAGCACAAATAAGGCCATCGCTTTGATGGCAGACATGGTCACTTTTGTAAAAGTCGTGGAAACCGGCAGCTTCTCCGAGGCCGCCCGCCAGCTTGGCAGCACCCCCTCGGCCACCAGCCGCTCGGTGGCACGACTGGAAAAGGCATTGGGTATCCGGCTGCTGCAGCGCTCCACCCGCAAATTGCGGCTAAGCGAGCTAGGCAGAGAGGTGTTTCAGCGCTGCATCGATGTCTCCAGCGCCGCCCAGTCGGTGATGTCGATTTCGCATCAGCTCAGTCCCGAGCCGCAAGGACTGGTGCGTGTCAGCGTTCCCAAAGCCGTCGGGCGCGCCCTGATCCATCCGCACGTGGCCGAATTTTTGGCGCGTTATCCCAAGGTTGATCTGTTGCTGCGTTCCGAGGATAGACACCTGGACCTGATCGATGACGAGATCGATCTGGCCATACGCATCTCCGATCATCCCGCACCGGGGCTGATGGGGCGTCCACTGATCAGCATCGATCACATGCTGTGTGCATCGCCGGAGTATCTGCGAGCACGCGGAACACCGGTGCAACCTCAGGACCTGCGCGACCACGACTGCATCTATCTGGGCGAAGAGCCCGGCGACGCCCGCTGGAAACTACAGCGCCAAGGCAAGACCGCCAGCGTCACCGTGCGTGGCCGCTATGCAGTCAACCATACCGGCGCACGGCTCGACGCGGTACTCAATCACCTGGGCATCGGCAGCCTGCCCTACTTCACCGCCAAGGACGCGCTGCAGGAGGGACGCATCGTCCAGGTTCTCGGCGACTGGACGTTTCAAAGCAACTACGGCGGACAGGCCTGGGTGCTGTATGCGCCGACACGAAATCTACCGCCAAAACTGACCGCTTTCATCAGCTTTATGGCCGAGCGGCTGGCGCAGGAATCCACCCTCGCCGAACGGGGCCGCCTGTCAGATCCGCAACGTCAGTGACCTGGCCAGAGGGCGGCCAAGTCCTCGTCCAAGCACGCAAGCAAGAACCGTTGCAATGCGCCCGCCAGGGCAATGAACTACGCAGCAAGGGAATGACTGTCAGAAATCCAGGCAACGCTGCAGTTTCAGTACCGGGAGGCGGCAGTTGCCGCCCCCCGGACTGCGTAAGTGCGCCGCTACTTGGCCTTCTCGCCCCCGAGATGTTGCGACAGGAAGCTCAGCAGCTTGCCGTAGTACTCGCGCTGGTGCGGCTCTGTATAGAAGCCGTGCCCTTCGGTGCTGAAGTACAACGACTCCACCGGCACCCCGGCCTTGTTCAAGGCTGCCTCCATCATCCGGGTGTGTTCAATTGGCGCGATCTCGTCTTCGCCACCGGCAGCGAGAAACACCGGAACCTTGATGCGATCCGCAAATCGGTTCGGCGACGCAGCAGCCAGCGCGGCCTGATCCTCGCCAACCCAGTCCTTGGACCAATTGCCGAGACTACGCGCCGTGCGCGCAGCCGCACGCTGCATCATCGGCAAGTCATAGACGCCCACATAGCCGGCTGCACAGCGATAGAGCGTGGGCTCCTTTGCTGCACCCATCAACGCCGCGTAAGCACCGTAGCTGGCGCCATAAATACAGATTTTTGTTGCATCAGCCTGACCTTCACGGATCGCCCAGCGGGTCGCGTCGGTAAGGTCGTCCTGCATCGTTCCGCCCCATTGCTGCGCACCAATACGCCGGAACTCCCAACCGTAGTTTCCCGAACCTCGATAGTTGACCTGCATCACCGTATAGCCCGCCGCCGCCAACATCTGCGCGTCACGGTCGTAATGCCATTCGTCGAAGATTCCGTATGGCCCACCATGCGGCATCAGCACCATGGGCTGCGGACCACTCACGCCACGCGGCTTGGTGAGGTAACCGTGGATCTTCAATCCGTCGCGGGTCGCGAAGCTGAAAGGCTCCACCGCGGCTGCCTTGTCCGGATCGATCCAGCTACCCGCGGCCAGCAGGTACTGCAATTTCTTGGCTTGTGTATCAAACAGATAGAAATCGCCGGGGTTGCTGCCGGACCAGACTTTCACCATCAACAAAGCGCCATCCTGGGTGCTGGATGTCACTCGCACGGATTGCCCGGGGAACGCTGCCTCAACACTCCGGTACAGACGCGCCTCCGGCGCAGCGTTGTCGAAAAACACACTGCGATGCCGCCCATCCATTACCTGCACCCCGACCGGTATCGACGTGCCATTGCGATAGATGATGGACCATGGATCAGCGCCTTCGTCGCCTACCAACGTGGTGCGCACGTTACTGACGGGATCCCAGGCTACGATGCTGTCAGGGCCGCGCCCTTCACCGCGCACCTGCAGATACGCGAGTTTCCCATCAGCAGAGAACCCCAACGGCAACTCGATGCGACCGTTGCCCTTCTGATCGTTGATCAGCCGCCAATCACTACCGGCCCCTTCTCGATAGTAAAGCTTGCTGATATTGTCCACACCGGCGCCCACCACCAACCGCACTTCGCCGGTGTTGTCGGTCACGAAGCTGGCATTGCGCACCGGTGCAGATGCCATTGTGGTGCGGCGGCCACTATTTACATCCAACTTCTCGGCACGGGTGAAAGGCTCTGCTGTACCCAACAGCCATGTCGATACCACAACGTTGCGCGGATCCTCAGGCAATGTATCCACCAGGAACGCCGCAACGTCCTCTACTTTCTTGGGTTGGATACGTGTACCCGGGCCATTGCCCTGCACTCGATAACCAACTAGCAGATCCGGCTGCTCCCCATTGGCATTGATGGCATACAACTCACCAGTGGGCCGCGGTTGATCCAACATGCCATATTTCTCGGCAATGCTGATAAGCACCCGTTCTTCGTTCACCCACTCAAAGCCATTTACATGGGTGTTGCGTCCACCCATGAAGACCCCGGATTGCTTGTTCCCTTCACGGGTAAAAATCACCAATGCGGTCTTGTCTTCCAACGGCACTGTTGCAGCGTAGTACTTTCCCGTTGGCGACAACTTGATGTCGTTGAAATCATCCTTGCGGATGAATTGCCCCAGATCCACAGCAGCCCAGCCGCTGGCCGAACAGACAGACAGCACCAAAGCCATCCCCAGCTTCATCATCTGCATCTTGCCCCCAATGAACGGGCATCCGGCCCGCGTTGGGCGATTCTAGCCTTCTGCTATTGGGATTTTCCATACGGAGGCGCTCGAAATTGGCCTAGGGGAATAGCCTATTCCTCTCAGCATCCAGAAAAGATCACCGAAGCCATCGAAACCGACTCTTACGGTTCGATCGAGCCATGCACACCCTTCGATTCCGGGGCAAAGGTCTCAACACAATCAAACCTGATTCGTTGGCTGCGCTAAGCTTTTTCAACACCAACCAGACGATATGCCTCGTGCAACATGTCGACAAAATCCCGTTGCCGCCCCGCATCCAGTATCACCGACTCCCGAAACCGATCAACGGCCCCAGCCCAGTCGTCCAGGGAATCATCGCTGTAGATCGCCTGATACGCATCCCATGCACCAGCAGCTCGCAGGTATAGCGTCTGCGCGAACAGCTCCAGCGATTCGCCATTCGAGAGTTTCAACGGCCTGCTGGTCTGGGTATGGCTGAGCACCTGCCGCAGCGTCTGGTCGTCATTGAGTTGCGATGCCCATACATGACCATTCAGATGCTGGCGAACGAACTCCAGAATCCCGGCATGATCATCAGCTAGGCCCTTGGCGTAAATGTCGTCTGGCAGCCGCAGATGACGCCCGTCGAACAGCCACTTGACCACCAGCGTGGCCGCCGGCTTCACCGTGTTATGCGCGTTGGCCTGATCGAACTCGTGGTGCCCCATGAACTGGCGATCCTGCACGATGCTGACCTGCATCGACTCTACCCGCTGCTTCCTGGGGCAGAACCAAAGCTTGAGCTCGACATCCTCACCAAGCGCTTTCCGAAACAGCTGCGAATCCGTGTACGCATCCACGTTCCCGTCGAAGAAAGCCATGCACTCGTCAAAGCTGGCATCCGGCGCCGCGAAACCATCCCAGAACCCAGCCGGCAACGTGACGTTGCCCTTGGGCTTGCGTGAGAACAGCAACACAGACTGCAGATGACAGACCAAGCCTCCGCGCGGGCCGTCTACCGGCGGATAGAAGCGGTCGTTGATGATATCGAACGCGAAGTAGTGCTCCATCTCATGGCGCTTGTCTTTGACGCTCTTCGTGCCTTGATTCGCAGTGATGGACACAGGCGGCTTGCCAATCCCGTGCAACTCGAACCATTCCGTCAGCCGCGGATCACTACCTTTGGCGCCAACCAGACTTACAAGATCAGAAACATGCATGGTGTCTTCCGTGAGACCTCAACTTTTGTGAATTATGGCAGGCGCAAGGTGGTAGATACTTTCATGGCAAAACATCCTCAGCGCCCGGAATCGGACTCGCCGCACTTCTCTATCTTCAAATCGAACAAGAATCTGGAAGGTGATCAAGTCCGTCAGACCATTACATTTCCCCGATAAAAAATAAAAAAGGCCATGCAATGCATGGCCTTTGAAGAAGCGAACGCGTCGACTAGCAATCAGAACGGAATATCGTCGTCGGCGAAATCGTCCATCGGCGGAGCCGACTGCTGCTGCGGCGGTGCCTGGCGCTGCTGCTGGCGCTGACCGCCGCCGTAGCCGCCACCGCCGCCCTGGTCCTGGTTGCCGTAACCGCCCTGGCCCCCGCCCTGCTGCTGACGCGGGGCCGACTGGCGCTGCGGACGATCGCCGCCCATGCCACCGCCACCACCGCCGCCTTCACCACGGCCGCCGAGCATCTGCATTTCGTTGGCAACGATATCGGTGGTGTACTTTTCCACACCGTCTTGGCCGGTGTACTTGTCGTAGCGCAGTTCGCCTTCGACGTAGACCGAGCTGCCCTTGCGCAGGTATTCACCGGCGATCTCGCCGAGCTTGCCGAAGAACACCACGCGGTGCCACTCGGTACGCTCCTGCTGGTTGCCATCACGGTCCTTGCGCACGCTGGTGGTCGCCAGGCTGATGCGGGTGATCGCCATGCCGGCCTGGGTGTACTTGGTGTCCGGGTCGTTGCCGAGGTTGCCGACGAGGATGACTTTATTGATGCCGCGGGCCATAGGTTCCTACTCTTCCGTTGGGGTCCACCCGCCGGATGCGGGCAATAGCCCACGTATTATATCTGTCCGGCGACAGATAGCAGCCAATCCTTGCAACCCTTGCGGCGCAAGGCTTGCGCAGGCCCCGCCGCTGATCCGGGCGGCGACTGGGGTCCTCCGAGGCCGGCCTCGGCAGCATGCCTGCCAGCCCGGGGGAAGGCCCGCAGGACGGCGGATCCCAGACCTGGCCTGCCCGGTTCCGACGGCCACATGGCATGATGCCTGACGTCGTTCAGATTGCTGGTCAAGATGGTCATCAAGGGCAAAGCCACCTCATTGGATATCGCGCACATGGCCGGCGTCTCGCAGCCGACGGTGTCGCGTGCGCTGCGTGGCAGCCCGATGGTCAATGCCGAAACCCGCCAGCGCATCCTCGATATCGCCCGCCAGCTGAACTACAAGGTCGACAAGAACGCCTCCAGCCTGCGCTGCCAGCAGTCCGGCACGTTGGCGCTGCTGTTCTTCGAGGACCCGACCAACGATGACTCGTTGATCAACCCGTTCTTCCACTCGATGCTGGGCTCGATCACCCGCGCCTGTGCGTTGAAGGGGCTGGACCTGCTGGTGTCGTTCCAGCAGCTGTCCAGCGACTGGCATGCCGACTTCGAGGACAGCAACAAGGCCGACGGCATCATCCTGCTCGGCTATGGCGACTACCACGAGTCGGTTGAGCGGCTGCAGCGGCTGGTGGAGCAAGGCACCCATTTCGTGCGTTGGGGCGCAGCCTTGCCGGGCCAGCCCGGCGTATCGATCGGCAGCGACAATTTCCAGGGCGGCTTTGATATCAGCGCGCACCTGCTTGAGCAGGGCCGCCAGCGCATCGCGTTCCTCGGCCACGCGTCCAGCCACTACCCCGAGTTCGAAGAGCGTTACCGCGGCCATGTAGAAGCCTTGGCCGCACGCGGTTTGAATGCAGATCCGACGCTGCAGCATGACGCCATCACCACCGAGGACTCCGGCCACGCCGCCTGCATCGCCCTGCTCGACAGCGGCAAGGACTTCGATGCGATCTGCGCGGCCAGTGACCTGATCGCGATTGGTGCATTGCGCGCCCTGCGCGAGCGTGGCGTACGCGTGCCGCAGGACATCGCGGTGACCGGCTTTGACGATATTCCGCTGGCGGCATCGGTATCGCCGCCGCTGACGACGGTGCAGCAGGACACCAAGCAAGCCGGTCAGCTGCTGGTCGACAAGCTGCTGAGCCTGATTGCCGGCGAGCCAGTGGAAGGCCTCACCATTCCGGTGAAGCTGGTGGTGCGGGAATCATCGCTTGGCGTGTGATTCGCGAAGCAAGTGCTCCCGCATGCATTGGCTCAGCTGAAATCCTTGAGGATTTCGCCCACACCGGATGGCGAGATTTCAAAACCCAGCGGCGTGCCGGGGTTGATCACCACGCCGTAGCCACCGGGCACGCGGCGCAGCACGTCCAGCATCAGCATGCGGATGTTGTGCGGTGCCTGCTGCTGGTGGAAGCCAACCCGCGCCATATCCGTGAACACCGCGACGTGCAGCACGCCCTGCTTGTCGAACAGCAGCGGATCAAAGCCACTGCCATCGGCCGTGACCAAGCTACCGGTGAGCAGCACCACCTCCGAGGCGACAAAGGCCTGCATGAAGGCGCGGATCGGCAGTTTGCCGTCCATTGCGGTCTGCAACAGGGTTTCGATGGGGGTTTGCGGGGGGAGCTGGTTCATGCGGTACCGCCGGGAATGCCTAGGGGCGGATTGTAGCGGGTGGGGCTTTGGGGAGTCGCAAAGGCTGGAGCAGAAGCAAGAGCTACCCCTCCCCGGCCCTCCCCTTGCCTTCGGCAAAGGGAGGGAGACAAGCGAAGCCTCTCGACCGCCGCGATCTGCCCCCTCCCTTTTGCGCAGCAAAGGGGAGGGTTGGGGAGGGGTGCTTTTGGAGCGTGGCGTGATTAGCCAGCTAAAGCTGCCCTCACCCCAACCCCTCTCCCGCCTGCGGGAGAGGGGCTTAAGCAGGCATTACTTCGCTAACCGACTATCCCGCGCCATCTGATCCGCCATGGCAGCATCCAACTGCGCCCGCAGCTCCGGCTGCATCACCTGCCCTTCCAGCACAAACACCTTGACCCCATGTGCCGGCACCTCAGTCTTCAGCGAACTCTTAACCTTCAACGAACCGCCTTCCAGCACATCGCGCCACTGCCCGGCCTGCAGATAACGACTCACCTCGAACGTGCGCGCCGCATCGCCCTTGTTCAGCAGCACCAGCACCGTCTGCGCGGTATCACCATGTTGCAGCACGCGGTAGAACACCGCCTCATCGCCCTGCAGTCGTTCATTCACCTGCAGACCGCGCTGCAATGCAGGCGTGGCTTCACGCAACTGCGCAATACGCTGCAGCGGCGCAAAGATCGGGCTCTGCCCTGCTTCATCCACCCGCTGCTGACCGAAGTACGCGCGATTACCCGCATGCTCGGCGCGACCACGCATGAAACCAGTCTCCGAGCCGTAATAGAGCACCGGAATACCGCGTGCGGTGAACAGCCAGTTATGCGCGTCAATGAAACCGGCATCGCTGGCATCCAGACGCGCCATGTCATGGTTGTCGTAGAAACTCATCAGCGCATACGGATTGGCATACGGGCCACCGCTCAGATGCAGCGGTTCGGCCAGCGTTTCGAAGCCCTTTTGCTCCTTGCCGAACACCGAGGACATCGCACCGCGCAGCGGGAAGTCCAGCACGCTGACGTTCGCGTTCGCCGGCCAGGTGTGCTCGGCGATCTTGGCGGCGTCGTAGTCGAAGGCTTCGCCGAACATGAACATGCCCGGGTGCTCGGCACGGATGCGGTTTACGAACTCATGCCACCACGGATGTGGAAGCCAACCGATGGTATCGATGCGCAAGGCATCCACACCCTGCGCCGTCCATTGCAGGTAAGCGCCCACCAGGTAATCCATCACCGCTGGGTTGTGCTCGTTGAAATCCGACAGCTCGGCCAGGTTGCCGTCGAAGATCGAGCCCTTGCTGCCATCGACCGGGCCGATGTTGTTGTAGAACGCGTGCAGCGGGTTGTGCTTGGGATCAAGTTTGTCTGGGGCAAGGTTCTGATGGTCGGCGATCAGCTTGCCGTCCTTGTCGAAGATCTGCCCGAACTGCGGCTGCCGCTTGGGCATGGTCCAGGCCGGCGAGCCGTGGTTGCCGACGATATCCAGCACCACTTTCAGCTTGGCATCGTGCAGGCCCTTGGCCAGCCCTGCGAAATCCAGGTCTGCGCTGGGCAGATGCTCATCCAGCTTGTAGAAGTTGATGCCCCAATAACCGTGGTAGCCGGTCTTGCCGCGATCAGTAAGCGTGCTGGTGCAGTTGATCGGCTTGCTGCCGGTGAAGGCCTGATCGGGGTTGTCGATGATCGGCGTGATCCACACCGCGCCAAAGCCGAGCTGGCGGATGTAGTCGGCGTTGTCCAGCACGCCCTTGAAGTCGCCACCGAGGTAACCGATGTTGCCGTCGATCTTGTCCGGGCACGGCACCGGGATATCGAAGGTGCGGTGCTCGCCGCCTTGGTCGCGGTGATCGTTGCTGGTATCGCCGTTGACGAAGCGATCGGTGACCACGAAGTACACCGCATCACTGGCGAATGGCTCGGTGGTGCCGATGTAATCGGGCCGGTTACCGGCCAAGGCCGACCCCGCCACCATTGCCAGACCAACCGCTGTTGCCAAACGACTACGCATCACACCACCTCCTGTTGCGACGGAACCCGCAGCACGCACAAGCCGGCTACGAACAGACTGCATCCACCCAGCACCAGCACGTGGATGGGATCACCACCAAGCCAGTTGCGCAGCGCAAAGCCCAAGGCACTGGCGGCAACCAACTGCGGGATCACGATGAAGAAATTGAAAATACCCATGTATACGCCCATCTTCGCCGCCGGCACGCTGTCCGAAAGCAGCGCGTAAGGCAGCGACAGGATCGAGGCCCAGGCGAAGCCGACGCCGACCATCGACAGCAACAGCCAATGCGGGTCCTTGATCAGCATCAGCGAGATCAGGCCCAGCCCGCCCAGCCACAGGTTGACCAGATGGCTCCAGCGCAGGCCGATGGCGCGCACCATCAGCGGGATGATCAGCGCCGCCACGGCGGCGAAGCCGTTGTAGGCGCCGAACAACACACCTACCCAGTTCGCGCCTTCGTTGTACGCGGCCGATTGCGTATCGGTGGAGCCAAAGTGCGTGCCCGCCACCGCCGCGGTTGTGTAGATCCACATCGCGAACAGCGCGAACCAAGAGAAGAACTGCACCCATGCCAAGCGCCGCATCGTGCCCGGCATGCTGCGCAGGTCATCGACTATGGTAGCCAGCATATGCGTGCCGGGCAGCACCCGCACCACGCCGAGCAGCAGGCCGTAGGCAGCGCACAGGCCGGCCAGCACGTAGAGCATGCGGTCGCCTTGGCGCCACGCGATCAACGCAGCCAGCAACACGCCCAGACCCAGCCACAGGCCAATCTGGCTCCACTGCGGCAAGCCGCCGACGCGCCGCGTCGAATGCACAGCGGACGGCTCCGCATCATCAAAACTGGCCAGCTCGGCCGGCGAGTACTCGCGCGTGCTGAACACCGTCCAGCTCATTGCCAGCAGCAATACCGCCGCGCCGAAGTAGAAGGCATAGCGCACGGTATCCGGCACTTCGCCCGGGCCCGCGGTGTTGGCCACGCCGAAGTGGGCGAGGATGAAGGGCAGGAAGCTGGCCACCACCGCGCCCACACCGATGAAGAAGCTCTGCATCGAAAAGCCGGCCGGGCGCTGTTTGGGTGACAACTGATCACCGACGAAGGCGCGGAATGGCTCCATCGAGATGTTGATCGAGGCATCCAGCACCCACAGCGTGCCGGCGGCGATCCACAGGGTCGGCGAGTTCGGCATCACCAGCAGGGCGAGCGTGGTCAGCACCGCGCCGATCATGAAGTACGGACGGCGGCGGCCCCAGCGTGTCCAGGTGCGGTCGGACAGGTAGCCGATCACCGGCTGCACCAGCAGGCCGGTCAGTGGCGCGGCGATCCACAGCCCCGGCACCGCGTCCATCGGCGCGCCCAGGGTTTCAAAAATACGGCTGGCATTGGCGTTCTGCAGCGCGAAGCCGAACTGGATACCCAGAAAGCCAAAACACATGTTCCAGATCTGCCAGAACGACAGCTGCGGTTTGCTATTCATCAAGCGCTTCCCCCCTCCGGGAATCACGGATGCGATGTTGGGCGCGGATGCGCTGCGGCCATGGTAGAGGGCGCACCTGTGATCTGCACCGCTGTTGCATACGTATTCAATGCGGCATTGCGCCCACAGCGGCCTCCACCGGGGAATAGTGGCGCCACGTGCCAACCCTGAAGAGCGGCGCGCCGACCAGAACCCGGAGTTGAGACCCGCATGGCCGATACACGCCCCACCCCTGCCCGACTGTCGCTGAAAGCAGCCTTCGCGCTGCTGCTGATCAGCTGCCTGCCAGCCCACGCCGCCGATCTGGCGCGCGTCACCTCACCCGACAAGCACCTGGTGGTGATCGTCGAATCCCAGCACGAAGGCCGCCCCTCGTATCGGGTGGAACGCAATGGCGAAGCGGTGATCGCGCCGTCGCGGCTGGGCATGCTGCTTGGCGATGGCCGTCTGGAGCGCAATGTCGCCCTGACCGGCCAGTCACAGCGTAACTTTGATGAAACCTGGGAGCAGCCTTGGGGCGAGCGCCGCCTCACCCGCAATCATTACAACGAACTGCGCGCCAGCTTCACCGAGAAGCCCGGCGCCGGCCGCAACTACGAGCGCCGCTTTGACGTGGTGTTCCGCGTCTATGACGACGGCATCGGCTTCCGCTACGAATTCCCGCAGCAGGCCGGCATGAAGCAGGCGCAGATCCACGCCGAGCTGACCGAGTTCGCGCTGGCGCGCCCGGCCACCGCCTGGTGGATTCCCGCCTTCGAGTGGAACCGCGAGGAATACCTGTACCACCAGACCCCGTTGAAGGAAGTCGGCACCGCGCAGACCCCATTGACCCTGCGCAGCGACAACGGCCTGCATATCTCCATCCACGAAGCCGCGCTGGTCGACTACGCAGGCATGAACCTGGCCCGTGGTGATGGCGACATCCTGCGCGCAACACTCACACCGTCCAGCAGCGGTGCGCCGGTCATGCGCACCCTGCCCTTCAACACCCCGTGGCGCACCATCACCATCGGCGAGAAGGCCGGCGATCTGGCCGAATCAAGCCTGATCCTCAACCTCAACGAGCCCAACGCCATCGGCGATGTGAGCTGGTTCAAGCCGGCCAAATATGCCGGCGTGTGGTGGTCGCTGCACCTTGAAACCGAAACCTGGGCGACCGGCCCCAAGCATGGCGCCACCACCGAAAACACCCGTCGCTACATCGACTTCGCCGCCGCCAATGGCTTCCGCGGCGTGCTGGTGGAAGGCTGGAATATCGGCTGGGATGGGGATTGGTTCGCCAACGGTGAAGCCTTCGACTTCACCCGCTCCACCCCGGATTTCGACCTGCCAGGCCTTGCCAGCTATGCCGCCGGCAAGGGCGTGCACTTGATCGGCCACCACGAAACCGCCTGCGCGGTCAGCCACTACGAGCGCCAGCTGCCTGCCGCGCTGGACCTGTATGCGCGCAACGGCGTGGATGTGATCAAGACCGGCTATGTCTGCGACGCCGGTGACATCCACCGCCAGGATCAGGCCGATGGCCCGATCACCCGTGAATGGCACGAAGGCCAGTGGATGAGCAACCACAACCTGCGCGTGCTCAAGCAGGCCGCCGCCAAACACATCGCGATCAACTCGCACGAGCCTATCAAGGACACCGGCCTGCGCCGCACCTACCCGAACTGGGTATCGCGCGAAGGCGCACGTGGCATGGAATTCAACGCCTGGGGCAACCCGCCCAACCCACCGGGCCATGAAGCCACGCTGGTGTTTACCCGCATGTTGGGCGGGCCGATGGATTACACCCCCGGCATCGTCAGCCTGAAGGGCCGCAACGGCCTGGCCCTGCGCAGCACCCTGGCCAAGCAGCTGGCCCTGTACGTGGTGTTGTACAGCCCGGTACAGATGGTCGCCGACCTGCCCGAGCATTACGCCCAGTACCCGGACGCCTTCCAGTTCATCAAGGACGTGGCGGTGGATTGGGAGGAAAGCCATGTGCTCAATGGCGAGGTTGGCCAGTACGTAACGTTTGCGCGCAAGGCGCGTGGCAGCGAGGAATGGTTTGTGGGTAGCGTTGGCAGTGAGAAGCCGCAGGCACTGGATGTGGCCTTCTCGTTCCTGACCCCGGGCAAGCGTTACCGCGCGGAGATCTACCGCGATGGTGAGGGCGCCAATTGGGAAACTGCACCGTTTGCGTTTGTTCGTGAGACGCGGGTGGTGGGCAGTGGTGACCGGATCAAGCTGCAGCTGGGGGCTGGCGGTGGCGCTGCAGTGCGGTTTGTACCGGTGGAGTAAAGGCTCTGTGACCTGAAGCCCACGGCTTTGGGCTTTGCTTTGATGCCGTCATTACCGCGCCGGCGGGGCTCGCCCGTGGGTCGCGCGGTTTGCGCGGCTCATCCCCGCGCGCCCCCAACAGCAGACCCTATGCCGCCGGGGGGGGGT
>NZ_JBRREB010000023.1:0-71401 GCF_056759995.1 Stenotrophomonas sp. STEN030
GGTCGCGCGTCGCGGTGCTGGCGTGGGGCCGGAGGTGTGCGGGCGGCGGGGGCGGGGGGGCTATCGCGCTCGCCGGCGCCCCCCGCCCCCGCGCGCGCCCCCCCCACTACAGGTGACGCCCTGCCGGTAACGCCTCTGCCGAGCGTGGCTCGGCACTACAGACAGGTGCGGCCGTCAGCCTTGCTTGCGGACGATCGCCATCGCGATCTCCAGCGACTGCTCGTAGTTCAGGCGCGGGTCGACGCTGGAACGGTAGGCACGCTCCAGATCGCGCTCAGTGAGCTCACGGGCGCCGCCCGTGCATTCGGTGACATCTTCGCCGGTTAGCTCCAGGTGCACGCCACCCAGGCGCGTGCCGGCCGCTGCGTGGAGGTCGAAGGACATCTCAACCTCGCTACGGATGTTGTCAAAACGCCGGGTCTTATAGCCGTTGCTGGTGCTCTCGGTATTTCCGTGCATGGCGTCGCAGACCCACAGCACACGGCGACCATCGCGCTTGATCGCATCCAGCAGCGGCGGCAGCTTATCGGCGATCTGCGCCGCACCCATGCGATGGATGAAGCTCAGCCGGCCCGGTTCGTCTTCGGGATTCAGTACATCGATCAAACGCAGCAGCTGATCCGGCTGCACCGACGGCCCCACCTTGATCGCAATCGGGTTACGTACGCCGCGCAGGTACTCGACGTGTGCGCCATCCAGCGCCGCGGTACGCATGCCGATCCACGGGTAATGCGTGCTCAGGTTGAACCAGCCGCTCTGGCGCGGCACCTGCCGGGTCAGCGCCTGCTCGTACGGCAGCAGCAATGCCTCGTGCGAGGTGTAGAAGTCCACGCGGTTGAGGTTGTGCACCTGCGAGCCCGACAAGGTCTCCATGAAGCGCACCGCGTCACCAATCGAGACCACCATCTTCTGGTACTCCTCGGCCAGCGGCGAGCAGCGCATCCACGCCAGGTTCCAGTACTCGGGGTGATGCAGGTCGGCGAAGCCACCATCGATCAGCGCACGCACGAAGTTCATCGTCAGCGCCGAGCGCGAGTGCGCGGTGATCATCCGCTGCGGGTCGGGCACGCGAGCAGCTTCGGTGAACGCAGGCGCATTGATCACGTCGCCGCGATAGCTGGGCAAGGTCACTCCGTCGCGGGTTTCGGTATCAGCCGAACGCGGCTTGGCGTACTGGCCGGCAAAGCGGCCAACGCGGATCACCGGCATGCGCAGGCCGTGCACCATCACCAGGCTCATCTGCAGCAGCACCTTGAGCCGGTTGGAAATCGTCCCCGATTCGCAATCTACGAAGTTCTCCGCACAGTCACCGCCCTGCAGCAGGAAACGCTTGCCTTCCTGCGCCTCGGCCAGCTGCTGCTTGAGCGCGAAGATCTCCCACGAGGTCACCAGCGGCGGCAGCTGCCGCAACTCGCCCAGCGCCGCCTCCAGCGCCTGCGCATCAGGATAGGTCGGCATCTGCAGCGCGGGCTTGCCACGCCAGCTATCCGGCGCCCAGCTGCTGGTGGTGGCGACGGATGACGGGGAGGAAGAAGCGTTCATGCAGATACCAGTTGAAGAAGTGAAAGAGTCAGATCAAACGTTTTTTACGTGTCCGCAGGCCGGCATACAGCGCCCAACCCGCAAGCAGTACAAACCACACCAGGCTCCACATCGGCATGCTCAGGCCGAGGAAGGTCCAGTCGATGTTGCCGCAGTCACCGGTACCGGTCAGCACGGTGCGGAACACTTCGAACGGGCCCATGGTTTCGGCGAGGAAGCTAAGCGGCGGACCGCAACTGCTGCCAAGGTCCTTCGGCAACAACTGTACGTAGACATGGCGCCCGGCGATGCCGATGCCCACCAAAGCTGCCAGGAACGTCAAGACGCCATAGCCGGCACGGCCGCCGCGACTGGACGGCCCGTGCAGCGCACCGAGCAGGAACAGCACGCCTACGGCTGCAAATGCGATGCGTTGGTAGATGCACAGCGGGCACGGCTCCAGCCCCATCTGGATCTGCATGTAGATCGCAAATGCGAGCAGGCCAGCACAGGTCAGCAAGCCCAGCAGGCACTGCGCGCGAAAACTCCAACGCAAAGGGTTCATCGCAACTTTCCGGATTGAACAATGCAACAAGAGTAACAGGCCCTCCCCGCGCGATCAGCAGTGATGGCAGCTGTAACCACATAAACAAAAAAGCCCGGCGTTGGCCGGGCTTCTCTTGCATCCGTCGATGGACGGAAGCGTGCGATTACTCGCCGACTTCTTCCGCAACGGCGACCGGACGGTCAACCAGTTCAACGTAGGCCATCGGAGCGTTATCGCCAGCGCGGAAACCGCACTTCAGCAGGCGCAGGTAGCCGCCCGGACGGTTGGCGTAGCGCGGGCCCAGGATGGTGAACAGGACGCCTACGGCTTCCTTGTCACGCAGGCGGGCGAACGCCAGACGACGGTTGGCAACCGAATCAACCTTGGCCAGGGTGATCAGCGGCTCGGCAACGCGGCGCAGTTCCTTGGCCTTCGGCAGGGTGGTCTTGATCAGCTGGTGCTTGAACAGCGACGCAGCCATGTTCTTGAACATTGCTTCGCGGTGGGCGCTGGTACGGTTGAACTTGCGGCCCGACTTCATATGACGCATGGGTGTATTCCTTGGTTAATGGTGAGACGTTGGACATCGTTGTCGCCATCCTGGCGTTGAAAGTGGACTGCGGATGGTCCTGGTCGCCCGTCCTGGACGACCGGCATTGCGGCGTTGTTTAACCGTCAATGCGGGTACTGCTGAAACAATATTCCCCCGCATGGTCGCCCATGCGGGGGAACAGGTATTACTTATCAGCCGAGCATGCCGTGAGCGGCGACACCGGCCGGCGGCCAGTTCTCCAGCTTCATGCCGAGCGACAAACCGCGCTGGGCCAGCACTTCCTTGATCTCGGTCAGCGACTTCTTGCCGAGGTTCGGGGTCTTGAGCAGTTCAACTTCGGTCTTCTGGATCAGATCGCCGATGTAGTAAATGCTCTCAGCCTTGAGGCAGTTGGCCGAACGCACGGTCAGCTCCAGGTCGTCGATCGGGCGCAGCAGCACCGGATCCACGCCGTTGTTGGCCGGCTTGGCCGCACCGCGGTCGCGGTGGGTGAAATCACCGAACACCGACAGCTGATCGCTGAGGATGTCGGCCGCAGTGCGGACAGCTTCCTCGGCATCGATCGTGCCGTTGGTTTCGATATCAATGACCAGCTTGTCCAGATCGGTACGCTGTTCGACGCGAGCGGCTTCCACCGCATAAGCGACGCGGCGGACCGGCGAGAACGAAGCGTCCAGCACCAGACGACCAATCGCACGCGATTCTTCGTCCGGACGACGACGTGCGGCAGCCGGCTGGTAGCCGAAACCGCGCTCGACCTTCAGACGCATGTTGATCGACGTATCTTTGGTCAGGTTGCAGATCACATGGTCGCCGTTGATCACTTCGACGTTGTGGTCAACCTTGATGTCGGCAGCGGTGACAACACCCGGACCCTGCTTGGACAGGGAAACGGTGGCGCTGTCGCCGGTGTGCATACGGATCGCCACGTCTTTCAGGTTCAGCAGGACGTCAAGCACGTCTTCCTGCAGGCCTTCCAGAGTGGTGTACTCGTGCAACACGCCGTCGATCTCGACTTCGGTAATGGCGAAGCCCGGGATGGACGACAGCAGCACGCGACGCAGGGCGTTGCCCAGCGTATGCCCGTAACCACGCTCCAAAGGCTCGATCACGACCTTGGCGCGGGTCTCGGTAAGGCGTTCGATCTGCGGACCGCGAGGACGCAGAACCTGGTTTGCGGTAACCGTCATGTTGCGGGTTCTCCTGCGAACCTCCGGTGCAACCCGGAGGTTCTCCATTGTGAATTACTTCGAATACAACTCGACGATCAGCGCTTCGTTGATATCCGCAGGCAGGTCCGCACGATCCGGCACAGCCTTGAAGACGCCACTGAACTTCTTCGAATCGACTTCGACCCACGACGGGCTGAGGTCATGCTGTTCGGCAACGACCAGGGCTTCCTGGACGCGCAGCTGCTTGGCAGCCTTTTCAGACAGCGCAATCGCGTCGCCGGCCTTGATCTGGTACGAAGCCAGGTTGACCGACTTGCCGTTGACCGTGACACCGCGGTGCGAGACCAGCTGACGAGCAGCCGGACGGGTCACTGCGAAGCCCATGCGGTAGACGACGTTGTCCAGACGGGTTTCCAACAACTGCAGCAGGTTCTCGCCGGTGTTGCCCTTCTTGGTCGAGGCCTTCTTGTAGTAGTTGCGGAACTGACGCTCCAGCAGACCGTAGATACGCTTGACCTTCTGCTTTTCGCGCAGCTGGGTAGCGTAGTCGGACAGCTTGCCCTTACGGGCAGTGGCGCCGTGCTGGCCGGGCTTCTGCTCCAGCTTGCACTTGGAATCCAACGCGCGGGCCGGGCTCTTCAGAGAGAGGTCGGCGCCTTCGCGGCGGGCGAGCTTACAGGTAGGACCGATATAACGAGCCATTTCTTATCGCTCCTTTAGACGCGACGCTTCTTCGGCGGACGGCACCCGTTGTGCGGGATTGGCGTCACGTCGATGATGTTGGTGATCTTATAGCCGACGTTGTTCAACGAACGTACGGCCGACTCACGGCCCGGACCCGGACCCTTGATGCGGACTTCCAGCGACTTCAAGCCGTAATCCAGCGCAGCCTTGCCAGCCTTTTCGGCGGCAACCTGAGCAGCAAACGGAGTCGACTTACGCGAACCACGGAAGCCAGCGCCACCGGAGGTCGCCCAGGACAGTGCATTGCCCTGGCGGTCGGTGATGGTCACGATGGTGTTGTTGAACGAAGCGTGGACGTGGGCAACGCCATCAGTGATGACGCGCTTGATCTTCTTCTTGGTTTTTGCAGCAGCGGGCTTAGCCATTTCTTAGGTCCCTTACTTCCTGATCGCCTTGCGCGGACCCTTACGGGTGCGGGCGTTGGTACGGGTACGCTGGCCACGCAGCGGCAGACCGCGACGATGACGCAGGCCGCGGTAGCAACCCAGGTCCATCAGACGCTTGATTGCGATACCGATTTCGCGGCGCAGATCGCCTTCGACAATGTACTTGCCGACTTCGAGACGCAGACGCTCGATTTCCGGCTCCGACAAATCGCGGATCTTGGTGGTCGAAGCAACGCCTGCGACTTCGCAGACCTTCTTCGAACGGGTACGGCCGATGCCGTAAATGCTTTGCAACCCGACCCAGACATGCTTCTGGGCTGGCAGGTTGACGCCTGCAATACGCGCCATGACGCGGTTCTCCAGCTGAGTGATGGCCGAATACGCACCATGAGGCGCGCCAATCCGGCAGGATGGATCAAAAATGTGAACTAGCGATACTAACAAGGCTTCGGTTTGCTTGGAAGCCCGTGGAACATACAGTTCCACAAGCCCGGCGTGGGGAGTGTGCCCATGCTCCGGCGCCGGATGTGCCTGGCAAGGAGAGAGATCTCCAAGCCGCCCGCGCTACTCCCGCGCGGAACAACCACATCACACCCCCACCCGAAACCGCTGCAGGGGCCGCCCTTCTGTTTGGAAAGCCGCCCCGGGAACCGGAGCGGGTTTCTCGCTATGAAGCGGAAAGTATAACCGGTGAATCAGCCGCGTGCAAAACCGCCGCGGTTGCCGCCCTTCAGGTTGGCCTTCTTCAACAGGCTCTCGTACTGGTGCGACATCAGATGTGCCTGAACCTGCGCGATGAAATCCATCACCACCACCACCACGATCAGCAGCGAGGTGCCGCCGAAGTAGAAGGAAGCGTTGAGCTGGGTGCGCATGATTTCCGGCAGCAAGCAGACGATCACCAGGTACAGCGAACCAGCAGCCGTCAGACGGGTCAGCACGGCATCGATGTAGTCAGCGGTGGCCTTGCCCGGACGGATGCCCGGAATCAGCGCACCCGACTTCTTCAGGTTGTCAGCGGTTTCCTGCGAGTTGAACACCAGCGCGGTGTAAAAGAACGCAAAACCACTGATCAGCGCGGCGAACACGATCATGTGCAGCGGCTCGCCCGGACCCAGCGCGTTTGCCACCTTCTGCAACCACGTAGCCGAGCTGGCCTGACCGGACCACATCGCCAGCGTTGCCGGGAAGGCAAGGATGCTGGATGCGAAGATCGCCGGGATCACGCCTGCCATGTTGAGCTTCAACGGCAGGAACGAGGTCTGGTTCATATAGGCATTACGGCCACCCTGGCGGCGAGCGTAATTGACCGTTATACGGCGCTGACCGCGCTCCACGAACACCACGAAGTAGGTGAAAGCCAGCACCACCAGCACGATGATCAGCAACGAGATGAAGCTCATGTTGCCGTCACGGTAGGCTTCGACGGTGTGGATCACAGCAGCCGGCAAACCAGCCACGATGCCTGCGAAGATGATCAGCGACACACCGTTGCCGATGCCACGCTCAGTCACCTGCTCACCAACCCACATCAGGAAGATGGTGCCTGCGGTGAGCGCGATGATCGCGGTCAACACGAAGCCCATACCCGGGGCATACACCACCGGTGCGCCGCCCGGCGACACCTGGTTCTGCAGTGCCAGCGCGATACTGCCGCCCTGCACTACCGCCAGGAGCACCGCGCCAATGCGCGAATACTGGGTGATCTTGCGACGACCAGACTCACCTTCCTTCTGCATGGCCTTCAAGGCCGGGAAGATGTGGACCGCCAGCTGCATCACGATGGATGCCGAAATATACGGCATCACATTCAACGCGAAGATACTGAAACGGTGCAGGGCGCCGCCCGAGAACATGTTGAACATGTCCACGATGCCGCCGCCCTGCGCCTGCATCAGCGCAAGCATGGCCTCGGGATTGACGCCCGGCACCGGCACATAACAGCCGATGCGATAGACGAGCAATGCCCCAAGTACGAACAGGAGGCGCTGGCGAAGTTCAGTGAACTTGCCTGCCCCTGCCGCGAGGTTACCGATGCCAGCTTGCGCCATGTTCCAGTTACTCCTGTACGCTGCCGCCGGCAGCTTCGATCGCGGCCTTGGCGCCGGCAGTAGCAGCAATACCCTTCAGGGTGAATGCCTTGCTCAGCTCGCCCTTGAAGACGACCTTGGCCTTCTTCGCGGTCGACGGGATCAGCTTGGCTGCACGCAGTGCGGCCAGGTCGATCTCACCAGCTTCCAGGCGATCAAGGTGGTAGGACAGCACTTCTGCAGTGTCCTTGGCCTTGTGCGAGAAGAAGCCGATCTTCGGCAGACGACGCTGCATCGGGGTCTGGCCGCCTTCGAAGCCAGCCTTGATCTTGCCGCCGCCCTTACGAGCGAACGAACCCTTGTGGCCGCGGCCGCAGGTCTTGCCCAGACCGGAGCCGATGCCGCGACCGACGCGGGTGCGCACGGTACGAGCGCCCGGTGCCGGGCTCAGTTCATTGAGACGCATAGTCATGGTCGATTACTCCTCAACCTGGACGAGGTACTGAACCTTGTTGATCAGACCGCGAACCTGCGGGCTGTCTTTCAGTTCACGCACATCATTGAGCTTGTTCAGGCCCAGGGCACGCACCGACAGGCGGTGACGCGACTGGGTGCCACGCAGGCCGCGCACGAGGCGCACCTTGACGGTCTTGGCGACTTCATTAGCCATGGTTCAGATCCTCCACCTTCTTGCCGCGCTTGGCAGCAATACGGGCCGGGGACTGTGCACCTGCCAGACCCTTCAGGGTGGCACGGACCAGGTTGATCGGGTTACGCGAACCCACAGCCTTGGCCAGCACGTTCTTGACGCCAACGGCTTCCAGCACGGCGCGCATGGCACCGCCGGCGATGACGCCAGTACCTTCCGAAGCCGGCTGCATGAACACGCGAGCTGCGCCGTGACCATCCTTGATGGTGTGCCACAACGTGCCGTTGTTCAGATCAACGCTGACCTGGTTCTTGCGAGCCTGCTCCATCGACTTCTGGATGGCGACCGGCACTTCGCGTGCCTTGCCGTAACCGAAGCCAACCTTGCCTTCGCCATCACCGACCACGGTCAGTGCGGTGAAGGTGAACTGGCGACCGCCCTTGACGGTCTTGCTGACGCGGTTGACCGCGACCAGCTTTTCGATCATGCCGTCGTCGACTTTCTCTTCGCGGTTACGGTCGCGATCGCGACCCCGCTGCTGACGCTCTTCTGCCATTTCGATTCCTTGATTGATTGGGTTATGTACGGCTCGAAGCCGCTTATGGTTGTGTAGTGACGCAATGAATCGCCAGACGCTGCAGAAGAACGAAGGGCGCCCGGTACAAACCCGTACCGGCAGGCAGGCGGAAAGGGGCCAAAGGCCCCTTTCCCGTATTGCTTAGAACTGCAGGCCGCCTTCGCGGGCAGCATCAGCAAGAGCCTTGATGCGACCGTGGTAGCGGTAGCCCGAGCGGTCGAAAGCGACCTTCTCGATACCGGCAGCCTTGGCGCGCTCTGCAATCAGCTTGCCAACCTTGGTGGCGGCTTCCATGTTCTTGCCGCTCTTCAGGCCTTCCTTGACGTCGGCCTGTGCGGTGTTGGCAGCAGCCAGCACCAGCGAACCGTCGGCAGTGAAGATCTGTGCGTACAGGTGCTGACCGGTGCGCAGGACCGACAAGCGCGCAACACCCAGGGTACGGATGTGCGAACGGGTCGACTTGGCGCGACGCAGACGGGCGATGTTCTTGTTCATGTTCTTTATCCTCGAAAGCTGAAAACCTAAGAATTAGGCCTTCTTGGCTTCCTTGCGAATGATGACTTCACCGGCGTACTTCACACCCTTGCCCTTATAGGGCTCCGGCGGACGGAAGCCACGGATCTTGGCGGCAACTTCACCAACAACCTGCTTGTCCACGCCCTGCACGACGATTTCAGTCTGCGTCGGGGTCGAGATGGTGATGCCTTCCGGCGCCACGAACAGGACAGGATGGGAGAAGCCCAGCGACAGGTTCAGGTCCTTGCCCTGCATGGCAGCGCGGTAACCCACGCCGACCAGCTCAAGCTTGCGCTCGAAGCCTTCGGACACGCCCTGCACCATGTTGGCCAGGATCGCACGCACGGTGCCGGCCAGCGCGTCGAAGGAGATGTCCTTCGGGCTCAGCGTGGCAACGCCGTTGTCGAGAGTGATTTCAACGCCAGCGGTCTTGTTCAGCGACAAGGTGCCCTTCGGGCCCTTCACGCTCACAACTTCCGGCTGGATGGTCAGTTCAACGCCCTTGGGCAGGTTGATCGGCTTCTTGGCTACACGGGACATAGTGGACTCCTTCCCTTAGGCCACGAAGCACAGGACTTCGCCGCCGACGCCCAACTGGCGCGCCTGCGCATCAGTCATGATGCCCTTGGAGGTGGAAATGATCGAAATACCCAGGCCATTCATGACCTTCGGCAGCTCGGACTTGCCACGGTACTGGCGCAGACCCGAACGCGAGAAGCGCTTCAGGGTCGCGATGACCGGCTTGCCTTCGAAATACTTCAGGACGATTTCGAGCTCGGCCTTGTTGTTTTCGATGTTGTTGACGCGCAGGTCAGTGATGTAACCCTCGTCCTTCAGGACCTGGGCAATAGCCACCTTGACCTTGGACGACGGGGCTTTCACCGTCTGCTTGCCAACCGCGGCCGCATTTCGAATGCGTACCAGCAGGTCGGCGATGGGATCAGTCATGCTCATGTAGATACCTTTGAGTGCACCGATATCCGCTTTCGCGAAAATCTTGTGTTTTCCTGGGATGGGCCAGGGCCCTTGACGCACCTGCCGCCTGTTTCGGGCAGGCAAGGAGCGGGATTATACGACAAAAAGCCCGACTTGCGTCGGACTTTTTGTTTTTCCTTCAGGTTGCCCTTCCGGCGGCCGGATCGGGCCTTGCGGCCCGACCCGGTTGTTACTTACCAGCTTGCCTTGCGCAGGCCCGGCACGTCACCGCGCATGGTGGCTTCGCGCAGCTTGTTGCGGCCCAGGCCGAACTTGCTGTACACGCCACGCGGACGGCCCGACAGTTCGCAACGGTTGCGATGGCGGCTCGGCGACGAATCGCGCGGCAGCTTCGACAACTTGATCACGGCTTCAGCCTTCTCTTCGTAGCTCGCGTCCACCGAGGACACGATCTTCTTCAGAGCTGCACGCTTGTCGGCGAACTTCAGAGCCAGCTTCTTCCGCTTGATGTCGCGGTTGACCATTGAGGTCTTTGCCATTTCGGTATCCTCGACGAATCAGTTACGGAACGGGAACTTGAACGCTGCGAGCAGCGCCTTCGCTTCCGCATCGGTCTTGGCGGTGGTGGTGATGGCGATATCCATACCGCGGATCGCGTCGACGGCGTCGAAGTCGATTTCCGGGAAGATGATCTGTTCCTTCACACCCATGTTGAAGTTACCACGACCGTCGAACGAACGACCCGACACGCCGCGGAAGTCACGCACGCGCGGCAGCGAGATGTTGATCAGGCGATCCAGGAACTCAAACATGGTGTCACGACGCAGCGTGACCTTGCAGCCGATCGGCCAACCATCACGGATCTTGAACGATGCCACCGAGACGCGCGACTTGGTGATGACCGGCTTCTGGCCGGTGATCTTGGTCATGTCGCCAACGGCGTTCTCAAGAACCTTCTTGTTGGTCGCAGCTTCACCAACGCCCATGTTCAAGGTGACCTTGACCAGACGCGGGACCTGCATCGGATTGGTGTAACCGAACTGCTTGGTCAGCGCCGGTACCACTTCTTCCTTGTAAAACTTTTCGAGACGTGAATTCATCGGTCAGTCCTTAGGCGTCGAGCGCCTCACCGCTGGAGCGGAACACACGCAGTTTGCGTCCATCCTCCAGCACCTTGAAGCCAACGCGCTCGCCCTTGCCCGAAGCCGGGTTCAGCACATTCACGTTGGAGATATGGATCGACGCTTCACGCTCGACCACGCCGCCGGCAACGCCTGCCTGCGGGTTCGGCTTGGTGTGGCGCTTGACGATGTTCACGTTGGCGACGATCACACGATCGCCGTCGACGCGGACGACTTCGCCCTGCTTGCCCTTGTCCTTGCCGGTGTTGACGACGACCTGGTCGCCCTTCTTGATACGGTTAGCCATGATTATCTCCTGGCGCTCACAGAACTTCGGGAGCGAGCGAGACGATCTTCATGAACTTCTCGGAACGAAGTTCACGGGTCACCGGTCCGAAGATGCGGGTGCCGATCGGCTCTTGCTTGTTGTTGAGCAGGACCGCAGCGTTGCCGTCGAAACGGATCAGCGAGCCATCGGCGCGACGCACACCCTTACGGGTACGCACCACGACGGCGTCATACACTTCACCCTTCTTGACTTTGCCGCGCGGGATTGCGTCCTTCACGGTGACCTTGATGATGTCGCCGATGTGGGCATAACGGCGCTTGGAACCACCAAGCACCTTGATGCACATCAGTTCCTTGGCACCGGAATTGTCCGCAGCATCAAGGTAGCTCTGCATCTGGATCATGAGTCAGATCTCCTTATTCAGCCGCACGCGTGATGACTTCCACCACGCGCCAGTTCTTGGTCTTGGACATCGGAGCAATCTCGGTCACACGAACGACATCACCTTCTTTACAGGTGTTGTCGGCGTCGTGTGCGTGCAGCTTGGACGAGCGCTTGATGTACTTGCCGTACAACGGGTGCTTGACCTGGCGCTCCACCAACACGGTGACCGTCTTGTCCATCTTGTTGCTGACGACACGGCCTTCGACCGTGCGCAGCGTCTTCTTTTCAGTATTTTCGCTCATAGCAGCCATCCTTACTTCGTGCTGCCGATCAGGTGCTTGACGCGAGCAATCTCGCGACGCACCCGGCGGGTTTCGTGGGTCTTCGGCAGCTGGCCGGTGACCTGCTGCATACGGAGCGAGAACTGCTCCTTACGCAGGTCGGTCAGGTGGGCCTTGAGTTCGTCAGCCGACTTCTCGCGGAGTTGTTTGATGTCCATCAGCGCACCGTCCGGGTTACGAAAGTGGTGGTCACCGAGAGCTTGGCAGCGGCCAGGCGGAACGCCTCGCGTGCCACTTCCTCGGTCACACCCTCGACTTCATAAATCATGCGGCCCGGCTGGATCTGAGCGACCCAGTATTCCACGCCACCCTTACCAGCACCCATTCGGACTTCGATGGGCTTCTTGGTGATCGGCTTGTCGGGGAACACACGGATCCACATCTTGCCACCGCGCTTGACGTAGCGGCTGATCGAGCGGCGAGCCGCTTCGATCTGACGCGCGGTCAGCTGACCGTGGGCAGTAGCCTTCAGGCCGAACTCGCCGAAGCTGACGGCGTTGGCGCTCCAGCTCAGGCCGTCATTGCGGCCCTTGAACATCTTGCGGTATTTGGTTCGCTTGGGTTGCAACATTGCCGTTACCTCGCTTCACGAGCCGGGCGCGACGGACGGTCACCGCGGTCGCCGCGATCGTTACGATCGTTGCGCGGGCTGTCGTCCTGCTTTTCCTGGCCAACCTGGGAGAAATCAAAGACTTCACCCTTGTAGATCCAAACCTTGATGCCGATGATGCCGTAGGTGGTGCTGGCTTCAGCGAAACCGTAGTCGATATCCGCACGCAGGGTGTGCAACGGCACGCGGCCTTCGCGGTACCACTCCGAACGGGCGATTTCAGCGCCGTTCAAGCGGCCGCCGACGTTGACCTTGATGCCCAGGGCACCCAGGCGCATCGCGTTGCCGACCGAGCGCTTCATTGCACGGCGGAACATGATGCGGCGCTCCAGCTGCTGCGCGATCGACTCGGCAACCAGCTGTGCGTCCAACTCCGGCTTGCGCACTTCGGTGACGTTGATGTGCGCCGGGACGCCCATCATTTCGCTCACTTCCTTACGCAGCTTTTCGATGTCCTCACCACGCTTGCCGATCACCACGCCCGGACGGGCGGTGTGGATCGTCACGCGAGCCGTCTTTGCCGGACGCTCGATGAGGATCTTGGAGATACCGGCCTGAGCAAGCTTCTTGCGCAGCATCTCGCGAACTTTCAGGTCGGCTGCCAGGTAACCAGCAAACTCGGCCTTGTTGGCGTACCACTTGGAGTTCCAGTCCTTGGAAATACCGAGGCGGATACCAACCGGATGAACTTTATGACCCATGGTCTTTATCCTTTCCGCTTACTTGCCGGCGCCCACAACCACAGTGATGTGGCTGGTGCGCTTGAGGATGCGGGTACCGCGGCCTTTCGCCCGCGCCATGAAACGCTTCAGGGTCGGACCTTCATCTACCATGATGGTCTGGACCTTCAGCTCGTCGACGTCAGCGCCCTGGTTGTTTTCGGCGTTTGCGATAGCCGACTCCACCACCTTCTTGATCAGGTGGGCAGCCTTCTTATCCGAAAACTTCAGCAGGTTGACCGCACGCTCGGCCGGCAGACCGCGCACCTGGTCAGCGACCAGACGGGCTTTCTGCGCAGAGATGCGCGCGGAGCGCAGGATTGCTTTCGCTTCCATTGTCATCTCTCCTTACTTGCCCGACTTCTTGTCGCCACCGTGACCCTTGAAGGTCCGGGTGACGGCAAATTCGCCGAGCTTGTGACCGACCATGTTCTCGTTGACGAGCACTGGAACGTGGTTCTTACCGTTATGAACGGCGATGGTGACGCCTACCATTTCCGGCAGGATCATCGAACGGCGCGACCAGGTCTTGATCGGCTTCTTGCTACCCGCAGCGGCCTCCACCTTCTTGACGAGGTGGTGATCGACGAACGGGCCCTTCTTAAGTGAACGTGCCATGGTCGATTAGCCCCTACGATCGCGGACGATGAACTGCTGAGTGCGCTTGTTATGGCGCGTCTTGTAACCCTTGGTCGGAACACCCCACGGGGTGACCGGATGCGGATTACCCTGGCCGGCCTTGGCTTCACCACCACCGTGCGGGTGATCCACCGGGTTCATGGCCGCACCGCGGACGGTCGGCTTGACGCCGCGCCAGCGCTTGGCACCAGCTTTGCCCAGCTTTTCCAGGTTGTGCTCGTCGTTACCGACTTCACCAATGGTGGCGCGGCATTCGACCGGCACCTTACGCATTTCACCCGAGCGCAGACGCAGGGTGGCGTAGATACCTTCACGAGCGACCAGCTGCACGCCTGCACCAGCAGCACGAGCGATCTGAGCGCCCTTGCCCGGCTTCAGCTCGATCCCGTGGACGGTGGTACCGACCGGGATGTTGCGCAGCGGCAAGGTGTTACCGGTCTTGATCGGGGCGTGAGCGCCCGAGATGACCTGGTCACCAGCCTTCAGGCCCTTCGGGGCGATGATGTAGCGACGCTCGCCGTCGACGTAGCACAGCAGGGCGATATGGGCAGTGCGGTTCGGATCGTATTCGATACGTTCCACGCGTGCCGGAATGCCTTCCTTGTTGCGCTTGAAGTCGATCAGACGGTAGTGCTGCTTGTGACCACCACCAACGTGACGGGTGGTGATACGGCCGTGATGGTTACGACCGCCGGACTTGCTCTGCGGCTCCAGCAACGCAGCATGCGGCGCGCCTTTGTGCAGATCAGGAGTGACCACGCGCACGGCCGAACGGCGGCCGGGAGAAGTGGGTTTGAATTTCATCAATGGCATGGGATGTACCTCAGGCCTTGGCCGTTACATCGATGGACTGGCCATCGGCGAGACGCACATACGCCTTGCGCCAATCGCCGCGGCGGCCTGCACGGTTACGGAAGGACTTGTTCTTGCCCTTCACGTTCAGCACATTGACCGACTCGACCTTGACGTCGAACAACTGCTCAACCGCAGCCTTTACATCGGCTTTGGTGGCTTCGTTCGAAACTTCGAAGACGTATTGGTTGGAGATTTCCTGCAGGCGCGCGGTCTTTTCAGAGACTCGCGGTGCACGCAGCACGCTGAAGATTTTTTCGTTGGCGCTCATGCCAGCCACTCCTCGACCTTCTTGACCGCGTCAGCGGTGATGACGACCGTGTCGGCACCGACCAGCGAAACCGGGTCCAGACCCTGCACGTCACGCACTTCCACGTAGGGAATGTTGCGAGCCGACAGGTACAGGTGCTCGGAAGCTTCTTCGGTGACGATCAGCGGGCGCTTGCCCACTTCCAGGCCAGCCAGCTTGGTGATCAGAGCCTTGGTGCTGGTCGCTTCGACATCGAACGACTCAACGATGGTCAGGCGGCCCTGGCGGTTCAGCTCGGACAGGATGGCGCACATGGCGGCGCGATACTGCTTACGATTGACCTTCTGTTCGAAGCTACGCGGCTTGGCCGCGAAGGTGACACCACCGCCGACGAAGATCGGAGCGGTCAGGGCACCGTGACGAGCGCCACCACCCTTCTGCTTCTTCGACTTCTTGGTGGTACCAGCCACTTCAGAACGCGTCTTCTGTGCCTTGGTGCCCGAACGTGCGGCGTTGCGGTAGGCAACGACGACCTGGTGAACCAGATCTTCGCTGAAATCGCGACCGAACACGGCGTCGGAGACCGAGACCTTGTTGTTGCTACCCGTGATAACGAGTTCCATCGTCATCTCTCCTTATGCCTTGCTAGCCGGACGCACGATCACGTCACCACCGGCTGCGCCAGGCACGGCGCCGCGGATGGCAATCAGACCACGCTCGACATCGACCTTGACCACTTCCAGATTCTGCGTGCTCTGCTGCACCGAACCCATGTGGCCGGACATCTTCTTGCCCGGGAAAACGCGACCCGGGGTCTGGCGCTGGCCCAAGGAACCCGGCGCGCGATGCGACAGCGAGTTACCGTGGGTTGCATCGCCCATACGGAAGTTGTAGCGCTTGATGGTGCCCTGGAAGCCCTTACCCTTGGTGACGCCCTGGACGTCAACCGTCTGGCCGACTTCAAAGATGTCTGCCTTGATTTCGCCACCGACGGCGAAATCGCCGATCTGTGCGTCTTCAACGCGGAATTCCCACAGGCCGCGGCCGGCTTCAACCTTCGCCTTGGCGAGGTGACCAGCTTCCGGCTTGTTGACCAGTGCAGCGCGACGAGCGCCGACAGTCACCTGCACGGCGCTGTAGCCGTCGGTTTCGACGGTCTTGATCTGCGCGATGCGGTTCGGGGTGGCTTCAATCAGGGTCACTGGGATGGACTGGCCATCTTCAGTGAAAACGCGGCTCATGCCAGCCTTGCGGCCCACGAAGCCCAACGAATATTTCTTCGTCATGGTCGTAGTCCTTAGGTCAGCTTGATCTGAACGTCGACGCCGGCAGCCAGTTCGAGCTTCATCAGCGCGTCCACGGTCTTGTCGTTGGGGTCGACGATATCGAGCACGCGCTTATGCGTGCGGGTCTCGTACTGGTCACGCGCGTCTTTGTCGACGTGCGGGGAGACGAGGATGGTGTAACGCTCGATCTTGGTGGGCAGAGGGATCGGGCCACGCACTTGCGCGCCGGTCCGCTTTGCCGTTTCAACGATCTCGCTGGCCGAACGGTCGATCAAACGATGATCAAACGCCTTCAACCGAATTCGGATCTTTTGGTCCGCCATGACGGTATTCCTATGGGTCTAAAGAGCGACAGGTTCGGCCCCTATGTGTGCCGAACCCCATGAAAACGACGTTTAGCGCCGAAGCACTGCCCGTCGCGCGAATCCTTTCATAACAGCAGGGCGGCCCGGTTTCCCGGCCCGCCCCAGACTTGTTCAAACGCACAAAAAACACCCCGTTGAACGGAGTGCCTCCCATGCGACCTGTCCTTGTCTGGCGAATACGAGGCGCGTCCTGCTCCTCTTTTCGCTGGTTGCGGAATTCTCGTAAACGAGCCCTTCCGCGAGTGGTCGTGCATTCTGTCAGTATTCTTTTCCTATTGCAACTCACCCCTCTGCCGAGGTATGGGGTACTTCAGCTGGCAGCAGGATTTACGGGGGTTTCCGCGTATAAGCGGTTTTTTGCCTTGGCAACTGCGCAACTGATCTGCGCGAATGCAGATATCCCGGCTAACTACGGGATGAATGGCCGGATAGCAGGCGCGACAGCGGGAAGGCCGGGAAACCCGCGTAACGCTACTGCGCTGGCACCCTACCCCGCCCCAGGCCCAGCACCTGTGCTGGCCGAAGCCAGCCAGGCCCTGGACAGACCCGAATGTGAATGCGCCGACCCCGCCACTTCCACTGGAGAACACCATTATCCATGCGGGATGAGCCGAAGTAAAAATCCACCGCGACTGCAGTCGCGCCTATTCAGATTTTCCGAACTTTCCGCGAAAAGCTGCCCTCACCCCAACCCCTCTCCCGTAAACGGGAGGGGCCAGGATTGCGTGCGCTCGCAGTGCACCAGCAGTCGACGCATTGCGAGCCCCTCTCCCGTTTACGGGAGTGGGGTTGGGGTGAGGGGAAGCTTTTGACTTTTTGCTTTTGACCCCCGACTTCCAGCTTCTGGCTTTTTAGCCAATTGAAGCCTCGATCCGTCAAAGCCCATCACCTTTGGAGCTTTTGCCGCCGAAACCTCCAGCCTCTGAAGCATCAGCCGCAAGCGTCAAACAGAAACGCCGCCCGAAGCCCCAACTACGCCCCACCCCGCCCACAAAACAAACAAAAAAAGGGCGGCCCGGAGGCCGCCCTTCTTCAACACCTTGCTTCGCGAGGAAGCGCAGCGTTATCAGGCAACGATCTTTGCAACCACGCCGGCGCCGACGGTACGGCCACCTTCACGGATTGCGAAGCGCAGGCCTTCGTCCATTGCCACCGGGTTGATCAGGGTGACGGTCATCTTGACGTTGTCGCCCGGCATCACCATCTCGACGCCTTCCGGCAGCTCGCAAGCGCCGGTGATGTCGGTGGTACGGAAGTAGAACTGCGGACGGTAGCCCTTGAAGAACGGGGTGTGACGGCCGCCTTCGTCCTTCGACAGAACGTAGACTTCGGCTTCGAACTGGGTGTGCGGCTTGATCGAGCCCGGCTTGGCCAGAACCTGGCCACGCTCGACGTCGTCACGCTTGGTGCCGCGCAGCAGCAGACCGGCGTTGTCGCCTGCCTGACCCTGGTCGAGCAGCTTGCGGAACATTTCCACGCCGGTGACGGTGGTCTTCTGGACCGGACGGATACCGACGATTTCGATTTCTTCGCCGACCTTGATCACGCCGCGCTCGATACGACCGGTCACCACGGTGCCGCGGCCCGAGATCGAGAACACGTCTTCCACCGGCATCAGGAACGGCTTGTCGACGTCACGCTCCGGGGTCGGGATCCAGCTGTCCAGTGCATCGACCAGCTTCAGGATGGCCGGCACGCCGATCTCGCTCTGGTCGCCTTCCAGCGCCATACGAGCCGAACCGTGCACGATCGGGGTGTCGTCGCCCGGGAAGTCGTACTTGCTCAGCAGCTCGCGGACTTCCATTTCGACCAGTTCCAGCAGCTCGGCATCGTCAACCATGTCGGCCTTGTTCAGGAACACGACGATGTACGGCACGCCGACCTGACGCGACAGCAGGATGTGCTCGCGGGTCTGCGGCATCGGGCCGTCAGCAGCCGAACAGACCAGGATCGCGCCGTCCATCTGGGCAGCACCGGTGATCATGTTCTTGACGTAGTCAGCATGGCCCGGGCAATCCACGTGCGCGTAATGGCGCGAAGCGGATTCGTACTCGACGTGTGCGGTCGAGATCGTGATACCACGTGCCTTTTCTTCCGGCGCGGCATCGATCGAGGAGTAATCCTTGAACTCGCCGCCGAAGCGCTCTGCACCGATCTTGGTCAGTGCTGCGGTCAGGGTGGTCTTGCCATGATCGACGTGGCCGATGGTGCCGACGTTGACGTGCGGCTTGGTGCGCTCGAACTTACTCTTGGACATTGTTGTTCCTTAATTAGCTAAGACTTGGAAGGAGAGGCTGAGTCTGAGACTCAGCCCTTCTTGATGACGGTTTCGGCGATGTTGTTCGGCGCCGGCTCGTAATGGTCGAATTCCATCGTGAAGGTTGCGCGACCCTGGGTCTGCGAACGCAGCGCGGTGGCGTAACCGAACATTTCGCCCAGCGGGATCATCGCATTGATGATGCTGGCCGAGCCGTCACCGGTGGTGCCCGAACCCTGCAGAACGCCACGACGACGGCTTACGTCGCCCATCACGTCACCCTGGTATTCCTCCGGGGTCACGATCTCGACCTTCATGATCGGCTCCAGCAGAACCGGCTTTGCCTTGGCGAAGCCCTGCTTGAAGGCCATCGACGAAGCAAGCTTGAACGCCATTTCCGAGGAGTCAACGTCATGGTACGAGCCGAACACCAGCTTGACCTTGACATCCACCACCGGGAAGCCAGCCAGCGGACCGCTGGTGATGGTTTCGCGCAGGCCCTTTTCCACGGAAGGAATGAATTCCTTCGGGATCACGCCGCCGGTGATGTCGTTGATGAACAGGAAGTCATCCTTGATCGCCGCAGACAGCTTCGGATCGGCACGGTCTTCAGCGGTGATCGGCGACAGCTCGATCACGACGTGACCGTACTGACCCTTACCACCGGACTGCTTGGCGTGCTTGTAGTCCGACTTGACGTCGGCCATCTGGATGGTTTCGCGGTAGGCCACCTGCGGCTTGCCGACGTTGGCTTCAACGTTGAACTCGCGCTTCATGCGGTCAACGATGATGTCCAGGTGCAGCTCGCCCATGCCGGAGATGATGGTCTGGCCGGATTCTTCGTCGGTCTTGACGCGGAACGACGGATCTTCCTGTGCCAGACGGCCCAGTGCCAGACCCATCTTTTCCTGGTCCGACTTGGTCTTCGGCTCGACAGCCATCGAGATCACCGGCTCCGGGAACACCATGCGCTCGAGCACGATCGGTGCTTCAAGCGAGCACAGCGTGTCACCGGTGGTGGTGTCCTTCAGGCCAACAGCAGCCGCGATGTCACCAGCCAACACTTCCTTGATTTCTTCGCGGTTGTTGGAGTGCATCTGCAGGATGCGGCCGATGCGCTCCTTCTTGTTCTTCACCGAGTTCAGCACGGTGTCGCCACCGTTCAGGGTGCCCGAGTAGACACGGAAGAAGGTCAGCGCGCCAACGAACGGATCGGTGATGATCTTGAACGCCAGCGACGAGAACGGAGCCTTGTCGTCCGACTTGCGGGTCATCTCGATGGAGTCATCGTCAACGTCGGTGCCCTTCACGTCCGGCACGTCGATCGGCGACGGCAGCAGCTGGATCACGCCGTCGAGCATGGCCTGCACGCCCTTGTTCTTGAACGCCGAGCCACAGAACATCGGCACGATTTCCACGGCCAGCGTACGGGTACGCAGGGCCTGGATGATCTCGCCTTCGTTCAGCTCTTCGCCGCCCAGGTACTTTTCCATCAGCTCTTCGCTGGCTTCAGCCGCGGTTTCGATCATGAAGGTGCGGGCTTCTTCAGCCGCAGCCAGCATGTCGGCCGGGACGTCGCCGTACTCGAACTTCATGCCCTGCGAAGCGTCATCCCAATGGATGGCCTTCATCTTGAGCAGATCGACCACGCCCTTGAAGCCTTCTTCAGCACCGATCGGCAGCTGCATCGGCACGGCGACAGCGCCGAGCTTTGCCTTCAGCTGGTCACGGACCTTCAGGAAGTTGGCACCGGTACGGTCCATCTTGTTGACGAACGCGATGCGCGGCACCTGGTAACGGTTGGCCTGGCGCCACACGGTCTCGGACTGCGGCTGCACGCCACCAACGGCGCACAGCACGAACACCGCACCGTCGAGCACGCGCAGCGAGCGTTCGACTTCGATGGTGAAGTCAACGTGCCCGGGGGTGTCGATGATGTTGAAACGGTGCTCCGGCAGGGACTTGTCCATGCCCTTCCAGAACGCGGTGGTAGCAGCGGACTGGATCGTGATGCCACGTTCCTGCTCCTGCTCCATCCAGTCCATGGTGGCGGCGCCGTCATGCACTTCACCGAGCTTGTGGCTCTTGCCGGTGTAGAACAGGATGCGCTCGGACGTGGTGGTCTTGCCGGCATCGATGTGGGCCATGATGCCGAAGTTACGGTAACGCTCGATAGGAGTGGTGCGGGCCACGGGAGCCTCTCAATTTCTTGGAATTCGGATGGCCGAACGCCGCCTTGCGGCGGCCTTCGGATTTAAGCAGCGCTCAAAGCGCTACAAGCAGCACCAACATGGGTGCCAGGGGCCCTGTTTCCAAGGCCCCCACAACTCACCAGCGGTAGTGAGCGAAGGCCTTGTTCGCTTCCGCCATACGGTGGGTTTCTTCGCGCTTCTTGATGGCGCCGCCGCGGTTTTCCGAAGCGTCCAGCAGTTCAGCAGCCAGCTTGCGCGGCATGGTGTTCTCGCCGCGCTTACGCGCCGAGTCGATCAGCCAACGCATGGCCAGGGCCATCTTGCGCGAAGCGCGCACTTCGACCGGCACCTGATAGGTGGCACCACCGACGCGACGCGACTTCACTTCCACGCCCGGAGCAACGTTGTCCAGTGCCTTCTGCACCAGCTCGATTGCGTTCGGGTTCTTTTCGCTGATCACGTCCATGGCGCCATAGACGATCTTTTCAGCAACGGACTTCTTGCCGCTCAACATGACCATGTTGATGAAGCGGGCAATGGTTTCGCTCTTGTGCTTCGGATCCGGCAGGACCGAACGCTGGGGAGTATTACCTTTACGTGACATGTCTTATTCCTCAGGCCTTCGGACGCTTTGCGCCGTACTTGGAACGCGCCTGACGACGCTTGGCAACGCCGGCGGCATCGAGCGAGCCACGGACGGTGTGGTAACGCACACCCGGCAGATCCTTGACGCGACCGCCACGGATCAGGACCACGGAGTGCTCCTGCAGGTTGTGGCCTTCACCACCGATGTAGGAAATCACTTCTTCCTGGTTGGTCAGGCGAACCTTTGCAACCTTACGCAGAGCCGAGTTCGGCTTCTTCGGAGTGGTGGTGTACACGCGCGTGCAGACGCCACGGCGCTGCGGGCACTTGTCGAGTGCCGGCGAGGCACTCTTGTAGGTGGTAGCTTGACGCGGCTTGCGTACCAGCTGGTTGATCGTCGCCATCAGTAGGTTCTTCTGATTGGGGCCGTAAAAAACGGCCAGGATGCGGAAATTGTAAAGCAGGCCAAAATTTTGGCCTGCTGAGACAGACGATTGTAGCAACTTGTCAAGAGCCCAGTCAAACAAGCCCATGCCAAGCCAGCCCTGATCCAGAGCTGTTACAGGGGTATCTCCATATGCCCCGTTCAGGTCGAACTGCCGGTCCGCGAACGGACCGGCCGATCAAACTACTTACTCTTCACCAGTCGCCGGTTCAGCTTCCGGTGCCACGACCGCCGGTTCAGCGACCACGGCCGGACCGGCCAGGGTTGCGATTTCCGAATCGGTCAGACCCGACGCGTTACGGCGGCGCTGGGCGTGGTACGCAAGGCCGGTACCCGCCGGAATCAGGCGGCCGACGATCACGTTTTCCTTCAGACCACGCAGGCCGTCAGAGGTGCCGCGCACGGCAGCCTCGGTCAGCACGCGGGTGGTTTCCTGGAACGAAGCCGCCGAAATGAACGACTCGGTGGCCAGCGATGCCTTGGTGATACCCAGCAGCACCGGCTCGAAACGGGCCGGCAGCTCGTTGCGTGCGGCCAGCTTCACGTTCTCTTCGATCACGCGCTGGCGCTCGGCCTGCTCGCCATTGAGGAACTTGCTGCTGCCCTGGTCAACGATTTCCACCTTGCGCAACATCTGACGCGAGATCACTTCAATGTGCTTGTCGTTGATCTTCACGCCCTGCAGGCGGTAAACGTCCTGGATTTCCTTGACCAGGTAACGGGCCAGCTCTTCCACGCCCTTCAGGCGCAGGATGTCCTGCGGGCTCGGCTCGCCGTCCACCACGGTTTCACCGCGGGTCACGTGCTCACCTTCGAACACGATGATCTGGCGGTACTTCGGAATCAGCTCTTCGTGCTCCGAACCATCGGTGTCCTTGATGATCAGGCGCTGCTTGCCCTTGGTGTCCTTGCCGAAGCTGATGATACCCGAACGCTCGGCCAGGATCGCCGGATCCTTCGGCTTGCGGGCTTCGAACAAGTCAGCAACGCGCGGCAGACCACCGGTGATGTCACGGGTCTTCGAGGCTTCCTGCGGGATCTTGGCAACCACGTCGCCCACGCCTACCGGCGCGCCATCCTGCAGGTTGACGATCGAGCGCGGCGGCAGCAGGTACTGTGCCGGCAGGTCGGTGCCCGGGATGGTCAGGTCATTGCCCTTGCCATCGACGATGCGGACCAGCGGACGCAGATCCTTGGCCTGCGAGCCACGACGCTTCGGATCGGTGATTTCGCGCGAGGCCAGACCGGTCAGTTCGTCGGTCTTCTCGATCACGGTCACGCCATCGATGAAGTCGATGAAGCGCACGAAACCAGCCACTTCCGACACGATCGGGTGGTTATGCGGATCCCAGTTGGCCACGGTCTGGCCAGCCTTGATTTCCGCACCGTCCTTGACGCCGATGCTGGCACCGTACGGCAGCTTGTAACGCTCACGCTCACGACCATGCGGGTCGAGCACGGAGATTTCACCCGAACGCGAGACGGCAACCAGCGAACCGCTGGCCTGCTCGACGTGCTTCAGGTTGGAGAACTTCACCGAACCGGTGGTCTTGACGGTGATGTTGTCGACCGCAGCCGCACGCGATGCCGCACCACCGATGTGGAACGTACGCATGGTCAGCTGGGTACCCGGCTCACCGATCGACTGTGCGGCGATGACGCCGACTGCTTCACCGATGTTGACGATGTGGCCACGGGCCAGATCGCGGCCGTAGCACAGGCCACAGACACCGAACGAGGAGGCGCAGGTGATGGTCGAGCGGACCTTGATGGTCTGCACGCCGGCTTCTTCCAGCTTGTTCACCCACTGCTCGTCGAGCACGGTGTTGCGGGTCACGATCGGATCTTCGTCGTTGCCCGGCAGGAACACGTCCTCGGCCACAACGCGACCCAGCACGCGGTCCTTCAACGGCTCAACCACGTCGCCGCCTTCCACGATCGGAATCATGGTCAGGCCTTCGGAGGTACCGCAATCGACCTCGGTGATCACCACGTCCTGTGCCACGTCGACCAGACGACGGGTCAGGTAACCCGAGTTCGCCGTCTTCAACGCGGTATCGGCCAGACCCTTACGGGCACCGTGGGTGGAGTTGAAGTACTCCTGCACGTTCAGGCCTTCACGGAAGTTCGCCTTGATGGGCGTCTCGATGATCGAGCCGTCCGGACGCGCCATCAGGCCACGCATACCGGCCAGCTGACGGATCTGCGCCTGGCTACCACGGGCACCGGAGTCGGCCATGATGTACAGCGAGTTCATCGACTTCTGGTCGACCAGCTCACCGTCGCTACCAACGACCTTCTCGGTACCAATGGTTTCCATCATCGCCTTGGCGATGCGCTCATTGGTGCGCGACCAGATGTCGACCACCTTGTTGTAGCGCTCGCCCGCGGTGACCAGACCGGACTGGTACTGCTCCTGGATTTCCAGCACTTCGGCTTCTGCTTCGCCGAGGATGCCCTTCTTCTCGTCCGGGATCAGCATGTCGTCGATGCCGATCGACACGCCAGCGCGGGTTGCGTAGGCATAGCCGGTGTACATCAGCTTGTCGGCGAACACCACGGTGTCCTTCAGACCCAGCAGACGGTAGCTCTGGTTGATCAGGCGCGAGATGTTCTTCTTGGTCATCTCGGTGTTGCACAGCTCGAACGGCAGGCCTTCCGGCATGATCTCGCTCAGCAGTGCACGGCCGACGGTGGTGTCGACGATCGAGGTCTTCTTGACCTTGTTGCCGTCTTCGTCACGCTCGACCTGCACGATGCGCACCTTGACGCGGGCGTGCAGCTCAACCAGACGGTTGTCGTAGGCACGCTTCACTTCGTCGGTGTTCGCGAACACCATGCCCTCGCCCTGCTTGTTCACCAGCGAGCGCGCCATGTAGTACAGGCCCAACACGACGTCCTGCGACGGCACGATGATCGGCTCGCCGTTGGCCGGCGACAGGATGTTGTTGGTGGACATCATCAGCGCACGCGCTTCCAGCTGGGCTTCCAGCGAGAGCGGCACGTGGACGGCCATCTGGTCACCGTCGAAGTCGGCGTTGAATGCGGTACAGACCAGCGGATGCAGCTGGATGGCCTTGCCTTCGATCAACAGCGGTTCGAACGCCTGGATGCCCAGACGGTGCAGGGTCGGCGCACGGTTCAGCAGCACCGGATGTTCGCGGATGACTTCTTCCAGGACGTCCCAGACTTCGCCTTCTTCGCGCTCAACCAGCTTCTTGGCTGCCTTGATGGTGGTGGCCAGGCCACGACGCTGCAGCTTGGCGAACACGAACGGCTTGAACAGCTCAAGCGCCATCTTCTTCGGCAGGCCGCACTGGTGCAGCTTCAGGTACGGACCCACGGTGATCACCGAACGGCCCGAGTAATCGACGCGCTTGCCCAGCAGGTTCTGACGGAAGCGACCCTGCTTACCCTTGATCATGTCGGCCAGCGACTTGAGCGGGCGCTTGTTGGTGCCGGTGATGGCACGGCCGCGACGGCCGTTGTCCAACAGGGCGTCAACCGATTCCTGCAGCATGCGCTTTTCGTTGCGCACGATGATGTCCGGGGCGTTGAGCTCCAGCAGGCGGCGCAGACGGTTGTTACGGTTGATGACGCGGCGGTACAGATCGTTCAGATCCGAGGTCGCGAAGCGGCCACCGTCCAGCGGTACCAGCGGGCGCAGATCCGGCGGCAGCACCGGCAGCACGGTCATCACCATCCACTCCGGGCGGTTGCCCGACTCGAGGAAGGCTTCGACCAGCTTGATGCGCTTGGTCAGACGCTTGAGCTTGGTTTCCGAACCGGTCGAGGCAATTTCCTCGCGCAGGCGGACCATTTCGGCCTGCAGGTCGATGGTGCGCAGCAGTTCGTACACGGCCTCGGCGCCCATGGCGGCGTCGAAGTCGTCGCCGTGTTCCTGGCGTGCCTGCAGGTACTGTTCTTCGGTCAGCAGCTGGCGGCGCTCCAGGGCGGTCAGGCCCGGCTCGGTCACCACGTAGGCTTCGAAGTACAGCACGCGCTCGATGTCACGCAGGGTCATGTCCAGCATCAGGCCGATGCGCGACGGCAGCGACTTGAGGAACCAGATGTGCGCGACCGGCGATGCCAGGTCGATGTGGGCCATGCGCTCGCGACGCACCTTGGCCAGGGTGACTTCAGTGCCGCACTTTTCGCAGACGACGCCGCGGTGCTTCATGCGCTTGTACTTGCCGCACAGGCACTCGTAGTCCTTGACCGGTCCGAAGATGGCGGCGCAGAACAGGCCGTCACGTTCCGGCTTGAAGGTACGGTAGTTGATGGTTTCCGGCTTCTTCACTTCGCCGAAGGACCACGAACGGATCAGGTCCGGCGAGGCCAGCGCGATCTTGATCGCGTCGAAGTCCAGCGTCTGGCGCTGCTGGTTGAAGAGGTTGAGCAGGTCTTTCATGGTGTTCTCCGAAAGGAGGAAATCTGTGTCGATGGGCTGTCAGTCAGTGCTGGCGGCGCTGCTGCATCACTGCAGCAGCGCCTGCGCAATCAACCGCCTTCCAGTTCCATGTTGATGGCCAGCGAGCGGATTTCCTTCACCAAAACGTTGAAGGATTCCGGCATGCCCGCAACCATCTCGTGCTCACCGTCGACGATGTTCTTGTACATCTGGTTACGGCCCTGTACGTCATCGGACTTCACCGTCAGCATTTCCTGCAGGGTGTAGGCCGCGCCGTAGGCTTCCAGTGCCCAGACTTCCATTTCACCGAAGCGCTGACCACCGAACTGCGCCTTACCACCCAGCGGCTGCTGGGTAACGAGCGAGTACGGACCGGTCGAACGGGCATGCATCTTGTCGTCGACCAAGTGGTTCAACTTCAGGTAATGCATGTAACCGACCGTGGTCTTGCGGTCGAAGGCTTCGCCGGTGCGGCCGTCATACAGCTGCATCTGCGTCTTGCTGGCGTTGAAGCCCAGACGCTCGGTCTCCGGGGCATCGTCCGGGTAAGCAAGATTCAGCATTTCGCGAATCTCGTCTTCGGCCGCGCCATCGAACACCGGGGTTGCCATCGGCACGCCGTCGGTCAGGTTCTTGGCCAGGTTCAGCAGTTCTTCGTCGCTGAACTGGGACAGGTCCACGCGCTGCTCGGACACGGCCGAGTCATGGTTGTAGATCTTGCCCAGGAACTCACGCAGTTCGCTGACCGCACGCTGCTGTTCCAGCATGCCCTGGATGCGCTTGCCCAGGCCCTTTGCGGCCCAGCCCAAATGCACTTCCAGAATCTGGCCGATGTTCATACGCGACGGCACGCCCAGCGGGTTCAAGCAGATGTCCACGGTGTTGCCGTCAGCCATGTACGGCATGTCTTCGACCGGCACCACGTTGGAGACCACACCCTTGTTACCGTGGCGGCCTGCCATCTTGTCACCCGGCTGGATGCGACGCTTCACGGCCAGGAACACCTTGACCATCTTCAGCACGCCCGGTGCCAGATCGTCGCCCTGGGTGATCTTGCCGCGCTTGTCGGCGAAGCGACGCTCGAATTCCTTCTCGTGTGCCTGGATCTGCATCTGGGCACGTTCGATGGCATCGGACGCGTCGTCGTCCTTCATGCGCAGGGTGAACCAGTCGGACTTCTTCAGGCCGTCCAGCAGCGCATCGGAAACAACGTCACCCTTCTTCAGGTTGGCGCCGCCGTTGGCAACCTTACCCACGATCTGCGAACGCAGACGTGCGTAGATGGCGCCCTCCAGGATGCGGAACTGGTCGTCGAAGTCCTTCTTGACGCGCTTGATCTCGTTTTCTTCGATCTGGCGTGCGCGCTTGTCCTTCTCGATACCGTCGCGGGTGAAGACCTGCACGTCGATGACGGTGCCGTCCATGCCCGGCGGAACGCGCAGCGAGCTGTCCTTAACGTCCGAAGCCTTCTCGCCGAAGATCGCGCGCAGCAGCTTCTCTTCCGGGGTCAGCTGGCTCTCGCCCTTCGGCGTGACCTTGCCAACCATGATGTCGCCGGAGCGCACTTCCGCACCGATGTACACCACGCCGGATTCGTCCAGGCGGTTCAACGCCTGCTCGGACACGTTCGGGATATCGGCGGAAATTTCCTCCGGCCCCAACTTGGTGTCACGTGCCACGCAGGTCAGTTCTTCGATGTGGATCGTGGTGTAACGATCCTCTTCCACCACACGCTCGGACAGCAGGATGGAGTCTTCGAAGTTGTAGCCGTTCCACGGCATGAAGGCGATCAGCATGTTCTGACCCAGCGCCAGTTCACCGATATCGGTGGACGGGCCATCGGCCAGCACGTCGCCGCGCGCGATCAGGTCACCCACGTTCACCAGCGGACGCTGGTTGATACAGGTGTTCTGGTTCGAACGGGTGTACTTGATCAGGTTGTAGATATCCACGCCGGCATCTGCCGGATCGGTGATCTCGTTTTCGTTGGCCTTGACCACAATGCGGCCGGCGTCGATCTGTACGATCTCGCCACCACGCAGTGCGTTCACGGTCACACCGGAGTCACGTGCCACGGCGCGTTCGATACCGGTACCAACCAGCGGCTTCTGCGCACGCAGGGTCGGCACGGCCTGACGCTGCATGTTGGCGCCCATCAGTGCGCGGTTTGCGTCATCGTGCTCCAGGAACGGAACCAGTGCCGCAGCAACCGACACGGTCTGCATCGGCGAGACGTCCATGAAGTGGACTTCCGCCGGTGGCTTGAGCAGCGACTCACCCTGGAAGCGGCACGGTACGAACTGCTCGGTGAGCATGTTCTTGGCATCGGTCAGGGCGTTGGCCTGGGCGATGACGTACTCGTTTTCTTCGATGGCCGACAGGAACTCGATCTCGTCGGAGACCTTGCCGTCATGCACCTTGCGGTACGGGGTTTCCAGGAAGCCGTACTTGTTGGTACGTGCGAACACGGCCAGCGAGTTGATCAGGCCGATGTTCGGGCCTTCCGGTGTTTCGATGGTGCAGACGCGGCCGTAATGGGTCGGGTGCACGTCGCGCACTTCGAAGCCAGCGCGTTCGCGGGTCAGACCGCCCGGGCCCAGCGCCGAGACGCGACGCTTGTGCGTCACTTCCGACAGCGGGTTGTTCTGATCCATGAACTGCGACAGCTGCGAGGAGCCGAAGAATTCCTTGATCGCGGCAGCAACCGGCTTGGCGTTGATCAGTTCCTGCGGGGTCAAGCCTTCCGACTCGGCCATCGACAGGCGCTCCTTGACCGCGCGCTCGACGCGGACCAGGCCCACGCGGAACACGTTCTCGGCCATTTCACCGACCGAACGCACGCGACGGTTGCCCAGGTGATCGATGTCATCGACCACGCCGCGACCGTTACGGATCTCGGTCAGCACCTTGATCACGTCAAGGATGTCCGAACCTTCGCCGTGTGCGGCGACCAGGCGCTTGGATTCCTCGTCGTTACGCTCACCGAAGTACTTGCGGTCATACAGCACCGACTCACCGGTGACTTCCTTGCGGCCGACACGACGGTTGAACTTCATGCGGCCAACCGTGGACAGGTCGTAGCGCTCGAAGGTGAAGAACAGGTTGTGGAACAGGTTCTGTGCGGCGTCCTTGGTCGGCGGCTCGCCCGGACGCATCATGCGATAGATTTCGACCAGCGCTTCGAGCTGGGTCTTGGTGCCATCGATGCGCAGGGTGTTGGACAGGTACGGGCCACGATCCAGATCGTTCACCCACAGCGTGCCCACTGCATCAACGCCCGCCTTGCGGAAGTTCTGCAGCTGTTCGTCGCTGATTTCGTCATTGGCCTGGGCCAGCAACTCACCGGTGTTGGAATCAACCACGTCGTGCGACAGGATGCGGCCGACGATGTAATCGTCCGGCACGGCCAGGGCAGCAATGCCCGACGCCTGCAGCTGCTTGATGTGGCGCGCGGTGATGCGCTTGCCGGCTTCCACGATGACCTTGTCGCCGTCAGCCAGGTCGAAGTTCAGCGTTTCGCCACGCAGACGCTCCGGCACCAGCTCCAGCTGCACGCCTTCGTCCGGGTTGATGTGGAAGGTGTTGACCTCGAAGAACTCGGCCAGCATCTCTTCGTTGTTGTAGCCCAGCGCACGCAGCAGCACCGACACCGGCAACTTGCGGCGGCGATCGATACGGGTGAACAACGCGTCCTTCGGGTCGAACTCGAAGTCCAGCCAGGAACCGCGGTACGGAATGATGCGGGCGCTGTACAGCAGCTTGCCCGAGCTGTGGGTCTTGCCACGATCGTGGTCGAAGAACACGCCCGGCGAACGGTGCAGCTGCGACACGATGACGCGCTCGGTACCGTTGACGATGAAGGTGCCGTTGCCGGTCATCAATGGGATTTCGCCCAGATAGACCTCCTGCTCCTTCACATACTTGATCGCCTTGGTCGACGACTCGCGGTCGTAGATGACCAGACGCACGGTGACGCGCAGCGGCGCGCCGTAGCTCATGCCACGCTGACGGCACTCGCGTTCGTCAAACACCGGGTCGCCAAGCTTGTAGCCGACGTATTCCAGGGCAGCATTGCCGCTATAGCTGGAAATCGGGAACACCGACTTCAGCGCAGCATGCAGGCCGTGGTCGGAGCGCTTGGCCGGGTCGATGTTTTCCTGCAGGAACTCGCGGTACGAATCAACCTGGATCGCGAGCAGGAACGGCACCTCGAGGATCGAGCGCTGCTTGCCGAAATCTTTGCGGATGCGCTTTTTTTCGGTGTACGAATAGGACGTCATGAGGTCTTCCACCTTGTTGTGCGAGCCGTGCGTCCACGACCCGTAAGGAAATCTTGAAATTGTCAGTTGGAAGTCGCTGGTATTGCCGGCACCAGCACGCCTTCTATTGCTACTTCCAACTGCCAACTCGCTTGTATCGGCTGCGGGTCACTCCATCGTCTGGAGCGCAGCGCCTGACACTTGCCACGTTGGTCTTTCTATTGCCTGCCAGGCACGCCCGGCATTACAACGGTTTGAAACGACCAAAGGCCGGGGGCTTTACGCCCCCAGCCTTGGCTGCATCGCCGTGAATCGATGACGATGCAAGAACTGATTACTTCAGCTCGACGGTCGCGCCGGCGGCTTCCAGTTCCTTCTTGAACTTGTCAGCGTCTTCCTTCGAAGCGCCTTCCTTCACGACGCCGCCGGCTTCAGCCAGGTCCTTCGCTTCCTTCAGGCCCAGGCCGGTGATGGCGCGGACAGCCTTAATCACTTCGACCTTCTTCGCGCCGGCATCCTTCAGGATGACGTTGAATTCGGTCTGCTCTTCAACAACAGCAGCCGGGCCAGCAGCAGCAACTGCAACCGGGGCAGCAGCCGAGACGCCGAACTTCTCTTCGATGGCCTTGACCAGCTCCATCACTTCCATCAGGGACTTTTCGGCGATCGCGTCGACGATCTGATCGTTGGTAAGGGACATTTTGATTACCTTTTAAAAATATTCTGGATTGAGGTTCCGTGCGGAACCACGTGGACGTCGAGCTTAGACGGCTTCAGCTTCAGCGGCCGGCTCGGCAGCTTCCGCTGCACCGCCTTCCTGCTTTTCACCGATAGCCTTGATGGCGCGGGCGAACATGGTGACCGGCTCGGTCAGGACGCGGGCCAACATGGCCAGTGCCTGATCACGGGTCGGCAACGATGCCAGCACGTCGACGTGGCTGGCCGGGAAAACTTCCCCGCCGATTGCCACGACTTTCGCCTTCAGCTTGTCGTTACCCTTGGCTGCATCCTTGATCAGGCGACCGGCTGCGCCGGGCTCCTCAAGCGAAAACGCATACAGCAGCGGACCAACCATCTGGTCTTTTGCAACTGCGAAATCGGTGCCTTCAACGGCGCGCGAGGCCAGCGTGTTCTTGACAACTTTCAAGAAAACACCGGTTTCGCGGGCCTGCTTACGCATCGCGGTCATTTGAGCGACCGTGGTGCCAGCGTATTCGGCTGCGATCAAGGAGTGAGCCTTGGCGGCGATGTCTGCCAGCTCGGCGACTACTTCTTGCTTCTGGGACAGATTGAGAGCCATTGCACTCCTCCGTTTAAGCGGGGACTGGGGATTCGGAACCAGTGCAGGCGGATCAACCGCACTGCCGATAACGAATCACAAATCTCTGCTTCAAACATATTCCGCTTACGGCTCCTAGCCGTGTGCGGTCCTGGGCGGCATCCGTCCTGGACGCCGGGAACATCGGGTGATGCTCCGGTGGTGGCCGTTCTAGAGCTGGAGTGTGCAGACCAGGGCGAACCCAGACGTACGTGAACCAGAAAAATCCAGAAGGGCGGCACCATCTACGCAGGGTGATCCGAGAACGAATCGATTAAGCGACCTCGCTGTATCGGCGGCGACTCCCTGCCAAATCGAGCTTCCGTGCCCGTCGCCGACATGCGCTGACCGCGCCTGCGGTCTTTGACGGCTCCACGCAGGTAAACCTGCGCGACGCCTTCAAAATGACGGCCTCGGCACCAAAGGTACCGAGGCCGCTTTAAACAATTACTTCAGGGTCAGCGAGGACTGGTCAACAGTCACGCCCGGGCCCATCGTCGAGCTGACCGACACCTTCTGCAGGTACAGGCCCTTCGAGGTAGCCGGCTTGGCCTTGATCAGGTCCACCAGCAGTGCCTGCAGGTTCGACTGCAGCGCGCCGTTTTCGAAGCTGGCCTTGCCGATGGTGCAGTGGATGATGCCGGCCTTGTCAGTGCGGTAACGCACCTGACCCGACTTGGCATTCTTGACGGCTTCGCCCGGGTTGGCCGAAACGGTGCCGACCTTCGGGTTCGGCATCAAGCCACGCGGGCCCAGCAGGGTGCCCAGCTTACCGACAACGCGCATCGCGTCCGGGGTAGCAATGACGACGTCATAGTTCAGATCACCGGCCTGCATCTTCTCAGCCAGGTCGTCCATGCCGACGGCTTCGGCGCCAGCTGCCAGGGCTTCGTCAGCCTTGGCACCGGCCGGAGCGAACACGGCAACGCGGACCGACTTGCCGGTACCGGCCGGCAGCACGGTGGAACCGCGCACCTGCTGATCGGACTTCTTGGCGTCCACGCCAAGACGCACGGCAACGTCGATCGACTCGACGAACTTGGCCTTGGTGGCGGTCTTCAGGATGTTGATTGCGTCCTCGAAGGCATACGCCTTACCCGGGACAACGGCGGCCTTGATGGCCTTCTCACGCTTATTCAGTGCCATCAGATTAACCCTCTACCACCAAGCCCATGGAACGGGCAGAGCCCGCAATCGTACGCACGGCGGCGTCAAGGCTGGCAGCCGTCAGATCAGGCTCCTTTGCCTTGCAGATTTCTTCCAGCTGCGCACGCGTCACCTTGCCCACCTTGTCGGTGTTCGGCTTCTTCGAGCCCGAAGAAATGCCAGCGGCCTTCTTCAGCAGCGTGGTAGCCGGGGTGCTCTTGGTGATGAAGGTGAACGTACGGTCCGAATAGGCCGTGATGATCACCGGCACCGGCAGACCCGGTTCCAGCTTCTGCGTTGCAGCGTTGAACGCCTTGCAGAATTCCATGATGTTCAGGCCGCGCTGACCCAGCGCAGGACCGACCGGCGGCGAGGGATTGGCCTGGCCGGCCTTTACCTGCAGCTTGATATAACCAACTACTTTCTTTGCCATTGAAGTGCTCTCCGGGTGCTAGCGCCTTGCGACAACAGGCTCCCCATCGGACCGGGAATCACGCGTCCCGGCATCGCGTTATGAAATCGCACCAAAGGCCACCTCGCGGCAGCCCTTGATTTGCTCCCACATTGGGGAGCCGAAAATTGTAGCAGCTTTTTTCGACGCCACCTGAACAGGCGGCGCGCAGCGCCTTAGATCGCCTTCTCGACCTGGCCGAACTCAAGTTCAACCGGGGTGGCGCGACCGAAGATCAGCACCGAGACGCGCACGCGGCTCTTTTCGTAATTGACTTCTTCGACAACGCCGTTGAAATCGTTGAACGGGCCCTCGGTGACACGGACCATCTGGCCCGGCTCGAACAGCACCTTCGGACGCGGCTTCTCGACACCTTCCTGAACGCGATTCAGGATGGCAGCGGCTTCGCTGTCCTGGATCGGCAGAGGACGATCAGCGGTGCCACCGATGAAACCCATGACCTTCGGGGTTTCTTTCACCAAGTGCCAGCTTTCGTTATCGATACGCGGGATACCAGCTTCTTCGTGGGTTTCGATCTGTACCAGCACGTAACCCGGGAAGAACTTACGCTCGGAGCGGCGCTTCTGGCCTGCGCGCATTTCCACCACTTCTTCAGTGGGGACCAGCACATCACCAAAAAGCTCCTGCATCTCGTCACGCACGATGCGATCACGCAGCGCCTGCGCAACCGACTTCTCAAAACCTGAATAGGCGTGAACGACGTACCAACGCTTCACAGATATCTCCTTAACGACCCAAGAACCACTGGGTCAGCTTCTGGATCACGAAATCAAAGCCACCCAACAGCAGGCTCAGCACGATCACCACCACAACCACCACCCACGTCATGCGGATAGCTTCCTGGCGGGTCGGCCACACAACCTTGCGCAGCTCAAAACGGGATTCAGAAAGGAATTCAATTGTCTGACGACCTTTCGTGGTCAGCATGAACACTGCACCACCAGCCACCAGACCCAAAACCACTGCCAGCGCACGCCACTGACCGGCCCACGCGCCCAACTGGGCAGCACGCGGCTGATCGGCAAACCAGAACCAGACAAACAAACCCGCCAGCACCAACAGCGCAGCGCCGACGTACTTGACGATATCACCACCCGATGAAGCGGCGGACTTGGAATGTTCGATCTTGCTGTTCATCCGACTCTTGTAGCTGGTGCGACCAAGGTCACTGGATAGAGAGTTGCAAGTGGCACGCCAGGAGGGACTCGAACCCCCAACCTGCGGTTTTGGAGACCGCTGCTCTGCCAATTGAGCTACTGGCGTATGACTTGACTATTGCACATCACCTTAGACGGCGAAGGCGGACCGAGTTACCCGGCCCGCCTTTCGCGCAACCAACAGCGTTTACTGCTGGCGCTACAGGCTTATTAAGCGACGATCTTTGCAACCACGCCGGCGCCGACGGTACGGCCACCTTCACGGATTGCGAAGCGCAGGCCTTCGTCCATTGCCACCGGGTTGATCAGGGTGACGGTCATCTTGACGTTGTCGCCCGGCATCACCATCTCGACGCCTTCCGGCAGCTCGCAAGCGCCGGTGATGTCGGTGGTACGGAAGTAGAACTGCGGACGGTAGCCCTTGAAGAACGGGGTGTGACGGCCGCCTTCGTCCTTCGACAGAACGTAGACTTCGGCTTCGAACTGGGTGTGCGGCTTGATCGAGCCCGGCTTGGCCAGAACCTGGCCACGCTCGACGTCGTCACGCTTGGTGCCGCGCAGCAGCAGACCGGCGTTGTCGCCTGCCTGACCCTGGTCGAGCAGCTTGCGGAACATTTCCACGCCGGTGACGGTGGTCTTCTGGACCGGACGGATACCGACGATTTCGATTTCTTCGCCGACCTTGATCACGCCGCGCTCGATACGACCGGTCACCACGGTGCCGCGGCCCGAGATCGAGAACACGTCTTCCACCGGCATCAGGAACGGCTTGTCGACGTCACGCTCCGGGGTCGGGATCCAGCTGTCCAGTGCATCGACCAGCTTCAGGATGGCCGGCACGCCGATCTCGCTCTGGTCGCCTTCCAGCGCCATACGAGCCGAACCGTGCACGATCGGGGTGTCGTCGCCCGGGAAGTCGTACTTGCTCAGCAGCTCGCGGACTTCCATTTCGACCAGTTCCAGCAGCTCGGCATCGTCAACCATGTCGGCCTTGTTCAGGAACACGACGATGTACGGCACGCCGACCTGACGCGACAGCAGGATGTGCTCGCGGGTCTGCGGCATCGGGCCGTCAGCAGCCGAACAGACCAGGATCGCGCCGTCCATCTGGGCAGCACCGGTGATCATGTTCTTGACATAGTCAGCATGGCCCGGGCAATCCACGTGGGCATAGTGACGCGAAGCAGATTCGTACTCAACGTGCGCGGTCGAGATCGTGATACCACGAGCCTTTTCTTCCGGCGCGGCATCGATCGAGGAGTAATCCTTGAACTCGCCACCGAAGCGCTCTGCACCGATCTTGGTCAGCGCGGCAGTCAGCGTCGTCTTGCCATGATCGACGTGGCCGATGGTGCCGACGTTGACGTGCGGCTTGGTACGCTCGAACTTGCTCTTGGACATGGCTGCTTCTTCTCGGTAACAGGGTTAGTTGTGCACTATCTGCGAAAGATGGTGCTCACGAAAGGAATCGAACCTTCGACCTCCTCCTTACCAAGGAGGTGCTCTACCGACTGAGCTACGTGAGCGAGTTGTCTATTATGCCGTGTTTTTTCGTTTCGTTCAATGGAGCGGGAGACGGGAATCGAACCCGCACCATTAGCTTGGAAGGCTAAGGTTCTACCGTTGAACTACTCCCGCACCGGGAAAACACGTCACAACATAAAACTGGTGGAGGGAGGTGGATTCGAACCACCGAAGGCGTAAGCCAGCAGATTTACAGTCTGCCCCCGTTGGCCGCTTGGGTATCCCTCCATTCCACTCCCTTGTCGAGGACCGCGGCCTTGCCGGTCAGGGGTGGGTGAGCTCGCTATTTTGGTGATCAGCGCCGATGCTGTCAACAGAAATCTTCACATTCGGTGAAATTTCTTTTTCTGCACCGGCGGTGCCGATCACTCGCCGGGCATCTTAATCTTTTCGTCGGCAAAAATCGCCACGTGCGGCACACCATCTGCACCAATCCAACCGCGATACATGCCTTCGGTGTTGAACGGCATCGCAGCCTTGCCATCAGCAGACAACACGATACCGCCGCCATCACCGCCGAGCTCAGGGATGCGCTTGACGATCACTTCATCGCCGGCCTGTGCAGGTGTTTCCTTCAAGTACTTCATACGCGCACATATCTCATGCGCGACGGACAGGCGAATGTAGTACTCACCCCAGCCGGTACCTGATACCGCGCACTGGTCGCTGGCATACGTACCCGCACCGATGATCGGCGAATCACCAACACGTCCATAGCGCTTGTTGGTCATGCCGCCCGTGGAAGTGCCCGCGGCGAGCTTGCCCTGGTTGTCCAGCGCAACCGCACCGACGGTGCCGAAATGCTTGGCTGTTTCCAGATCGGCATGTGCCTGCCCCGCCGCCTCTTCCTTCAATGCGCGCTGCAACTGCTCCCAGCGCTTCTCGGTGCGGAAATAGGACGGATCGACGAGCTCGATCTTCTGCTCGGCAGCGAACATCTCCGCGCCCTGCCCAACCATCATCACGTGCGGCGAATGCTCCATCACCGCGCGTGACAGCAAAATCGGGTTCTTGACGGTATGCACACCGGCGACAGCACCGGCGCGCAGCGTGGCGCCATCCATCAACGAGGCATCCAACTCATTCTTGCCGTCATGGGTGAACACCGCGCCCCGGCCTGCATTGAAGGTCGGATCGTTCTCCAGCACGGTGATCGCGGCAGTCACGGCATCCAGCGCAGGCTTGCCAGCAGCCAAGGCCTGATGACCCTGGCGCAACGCCTCGGTCAACGCCGCGCGTGCTGCACGTTCCTCTGCAGCGCTGAAATCCTTGCGTTCCACCCCTGCCCCGCCATGGATGACCAACAAGGGAGAGACCTCGGCTGCCGCGGCAGCCCCCGAGGACAGCGACGCCAGGCCCAGCAGTACTGCAGAAGTCAGCTTCATGTTTCTTCACTCCCGAATTGAACCCCGATTCTAGGCAGGTGCCAGTCACTCTGAACAGTTACCAAAGTCGCCCGCCCCTCTTTCTGACACCTGCCGAGCCCACGCCCACACCCCCTCCTGTAGCAGCCACTCCCAAGGGCAACAAAAAAGGGGCCGAAGCCCCCTTTGTCTGTTGATCGCGAGCACTTAGTTGGGATGCAGCTCCAGCTCGCCGTCGACGACACTGGCCATCGCAGTGAAGGCAGCGTTGTCGACCTTGAACCCATCCAGCTGCAGACGACTACCCGCACCCACGCCAGTCACGGGAATGGAACTGAATTCCAGGGGCTCGCCATTGCTCAGGCGATCTGCCGTGTGCCGTGGCATCACCAGCCACGCATAGCCATCAACCAGCGAGTACACGCGGCCACGGCCATCCGCCTCCACGCACAGGGCCGTGTCCTCATCGACGCCGATGCCGACGATATCGTCCTGGCCTTTTTCCTGCGCGGCGCGGGCGACAAACACAATCAACCGCCCCAGACGATCGCGCTTGGCGAAGTGGGTATCGGTCACTACGTTGGACAGGTAGGGCATGGTCAGGAAATCCCGGTCCATGGTCACCTTGCTGCCCATCGGGTCGCTCAATGCGGCCGGTGAATTGACACTGCCGCCATCCAGCGCGCCATAGGCGTAGCCGCCGAGGATGGCCAGGCCAGCACTGGTACCGCCAATCGGCTTACCGGCACGGACATGCTCATTGAGCAGATTATTGAGCTCGGTGCCCTTCCAGAAACGGATGTAGCGCGACTGGTCACCGCCGGCGATGAAGATCGCATCGGCGCCACGCACCACCCGCAGCACGGCCGGATCATCGGCCGCCTTGCGGCTGTCGAACACCAGCGTCTGCACTGCAGTGACGCCACCGATGTCGTAGTACAGCTCCTTCTGCATGTTGTCGTCACCGGAGGCGCGCAGGATCACCACGCGGCCGTGCCCGGCACGCTCAACCCACCAGTGGAATGCCTCTGGCACCCAGTCGCCGCCGCCCATCAACATCATGGCCGCTTCGGTCTTGCCCGGGCGCGGCGCATCGAGATCACCTACTTCGTAATAGTGGTAACCAGCAGCGCTGATGCCACGCGAATCCTCGGCGTGAAGCACGCCTGCCGTGGCGATAGCGGCCACGACCAGAGCCAGCCGCCCCAACCAGGAACTCTTACGTTTCATAACGACCTCAATCTGATGCATGTAACCGCTTACAGCTGTAATGCCAGACTTTTCGGCAGTGGTCAAGCGTGTAAAAAAGGTGTTAGATGATGTGGACCCATTCACATTACAGACAGGGTTGACCGGCATTCCCCTACATGCCGACAGGATAAATCCGGACACTTTTCATCAGAGAGCTGATTCATGCGTAAGCACGCAATGGTGTGTTCAATCCAACTGGCCCTGCTGTCGATGGCCGCCCCCGCCCTGGCGCAGACCGCCGCCCAAGGCCAACCGCAACAGCTCGACACGGTGCAGGTCACCGGCTCGCGCATCCCGCGCGCCCAGGTGGAAGGCCCGGCGCCGGTCACCGTGGTGACGGCCGAGCAGATCAAATCCGCCGGTTTCACCTCGGTCCCGGACGTATTGCGCTCGCTGAGCCAGAACAGCGGCAGCACCCAGGGACAGCAGAACACCACCGGCGCTCAGTCCACCCCTGGCGCGCAGGCAGTCGATCTGCGCGGCCTGGGCCCGAACCACACCCTTGTCCTGGTAAACGGCCGTCGCATCGCTGACTTCCCGCTGCCGCTCAATGGCCGCAGCAACTTCACCGACGTCGGCAACATCCCGCTGGGCATGATTGACCGGATTGAAGTACTGACCGGCAGCGCATCGGCCGTGTACGGCTCCGACGCCATGGCCGGCGTCATCAACTTCATCCTGAAGAAATCCACCGACGGCACCACTTTCGACTACCGCTTTGGTGATACCAGCCGCGGCGGTGGTTCATCGCATAACTTGACGATCACCACAGGCTTTGAGCGGGAGAAGTTCAGCGGCATTGTCGGCGTTGAGCTGATCGACAAGCGCCCACTGTGGGGCACCGATCGCAGCGTGCAGGATTCGACGTTGGATTCGCCGGCTGAAGAACGCCGCCTGCCGCGCCTCATCGCCCAGTTGCAGAACTGGGACGACGACGAAAACATCGCGCCGGCTGACGGCTGCGCGGCGATGGCAGGCCTCAACGGCGGCACCACCGTATTGGCCGAGAACGAGCTCGGCCCGTACTGCGGCAGCGAGCGCGCCATCGCCTATCGCACCATCCAGAACGAGCGCAAAGGCTTCAATGCTTATGGTTCGTTCGAGTACCGCTTCAATGACGCCCTGTCGTGGTTCGCCGATGTGCAGCTTGGCCAACAGAAGGTCAAGCTGCTGACCGGCACCAACGGTAACGATGTCGCCAGCGACCATATGGGCTGGGAGTTCCATGACCCGAACTCGGAAGGCAATTACCGCAACAAGATCTTCTACAACGCCACCACCGAGCGCTACGAAAACTGGGCGCGTCAGTTCACCCCGGAGGAAGTGGGCGGTCTGCGCAACCGCATGAACACCACCACCCAGAAGACATTTGCGGTGACCACCGGCCTCAAGGGCATGTTCGGCGAGGATTGGAACTGGGAAGGCGCCTACAACCACTCCCAGTACAAGGCTGACGTCAAAATGCCGCGCATCAAGGCGGCTGCAGCCAATCGCCTGTTCCTGGGCGAGCTGCAGGGCTATGACGATGACGGCATCGCGATCTACACGCCGGATCCAGCGCGCCTGTTCACGCCACTGACTCAGGCCGAGTTTGCCTCGATCGCGGCAATGTCCACGTTCCGCCCCGAAGCCAAGAACGACAATCTCAGCTTCACCGTCGATACCGCATCGCTGTTCTCGTTGCCTGCAGGTGATGTCGGATTCGCCGGCGCGCTGGAGTACGGCGAGCAGTCCTACAAAATCAACCCCGACCCGCTAGCACTCACCGAAGACGCCTACTACGGCCCGCGCTACGGCGATGGCAGTGGTGACCGCGATCATTGGAGTGCCGCCGGTGAACTACGCCTGCCGCTTGCCTCCAGCCTGCAGGCAAGCGTTGCCGGCCGCTATGACCGTTACAGCTACGGCAACAAGAGCCCCGGCAAATTCACCTACAGCGCCGGCCTGGAATGGCGCCCGCTGGACACCTTGCTGCTTCGCAGCTCCTACGGCACCGGCTTCCGCGCGCCGGACATGCACTACCTGTTTGCCGGCGACGACTTCTATCGCACCCGCTTCGCCACCGACTACCTGGCCTGTCGATCTGAAAATGCCGGTGCAACCGACGGCGAATGCTACGACCGCGATTTTGGCAACTACGACGTCAGCACGTTCGACGTGTACAGCGGCAACATGCAACTGGACGAGGAAACCAGCAAGTCGTTCTCGGCTGGCTTCGTCTGGTCGCCGGTGGCCAACTTCGACCTGGCGGTGGATTACTACAAGATCCAGATCGAGAATCAGGTGCAGACCCAGGACCGCGAACTGCTGCGCATCCAGGAAGCAAACTGCCGCCTCGGCAAGACCGATGCCGGCGCAGCCGTCGACATCAACTCGCCCACCTGCGTGGACGCCTTGGCACGGGTAATCCGCGATGGCGATGGCAACATCACCAGCGTGCGTTTCGGCCCAATCAACATCGCCAACGAGGAAACCTCGGGCATCGACGTTGCCGCCAACTATCGCCTGCAGACCGCAAACGCCGGTGACTTCAGCTTCACCGGCCAGTACAACTGGACCCACCGCCACACCCGCCAGCAGTTCCCGGGCGACCCGAAGGAAGACATGCTCGATGTCAGCTTCAGCGCCACCACCCTGCCGCGGGTGAAGTCCAACCTTGGCGTCAGCTGGGACAAGGGTGCCTGGGGTGCCAGCCTGTTCGGCAGCTATCTGGGCCGGGTTGCCAACTACGACAACGATGCGTGGACCGAAGCAACCTGGCGCTTCAACGCCGGCGCCCGCTACGACATCACCGACCATCTGCGCGTATCCGTGTCGATCAACAACCTGTTCGACAAGATGCCGCCGAAGGACCCGACCTGGTCGAACTACCCGTACTACGACACATCGTGGTTCGACAGCATGGGCCGCAGCTACTACGTGCAGCTCACCTGGAAGCTCGGCGGCAAGGCGCTGTAAGACCTGTCTACATTTAGTGTCAACAAGGCCCGCCACTGGCGGGCCTTGTTGTTTGTGCAGGTCTTGGCGCTACCACCAGCCCGCATTGCCCGTCCTGCACCCTGGCAATTCTTCTCCACAGCCACTGTGTGCAATGGATGGAGAAGGCTGTGGACAACTGCGTGCAGGCCTTGCGCTGCAATGCTTCCAAATTAGTGGTGAATTTTTGACCAGTGCAATGCGGCACGGGCTTGAGCCCCCAGTTTGTGGGAGCGGCGTAAGCCGCGAAGCAGGTAGATCATCAGATGACATAGATGCTCAGGGCTGCAGGAATGTCAGCTTCGCGGCTCACGCCGCTCCCACAAGCACCCGTCTGCCCAGGAATTTCTCCACAGCCGCTGTGTGCAATGAATGGAGAAGGCTGTGGACAACTTCGCGCAGGCCTTGCGCTGCAAGGCTTTCAAAATGGTGATCAAATTTTGACCACACAACAAACCACACATACAACAAGGCCCCGCATTGCGGGGCCTTGTCGATACTGCAACATCCAAGGAATCAGACGTTGAAGCGGAAATGCAGCACGTCGCCTTCCTTGACGATGTAGTCCTTGCCTTCCAGGCGCAGGCGGCCAGCTTCCTTGGCGCCCTGCTCACCCTTGAGGTTGATGAAGTCCTCGTAGCTGATGGTTTCGGCGCGGATGAAGCCACGCTCGAAGTCGGTATGGATCACGCCTGCTGCCTGCGGCGCGGTCGAACCGGCACGCAGCTGCCATGCGCGAACTTCCTTCACACCTGCGGTGAAGTAGGTCTGCAGGCCGAGCAGCTTGTAGCCGGCGCGGATCACGCGATTCAGGCCCGGCTCTTCCAGACCAAGGTCCTTGAGGAACTCATCGCGGTCGGCATCATCCAGCTGCGCCATTTCTTCTTCGATCGCTGCACACACCGGCACCACTTCGGCACCTTCGGCCTCGGCGCGTGCGCGTACGACGTCCAGCAGCGGATTGTTCTCGAAACCGTCTTCGGCAACGTTGGCGATGTACATCAGCGGCTTCAGCGTGATCAGGAACATGTCACGGATCAGTGCTTTCTCGTCAGCATCGAGGCCAGCCGAGCGCGCCGACTTGCCCTGGTCCAGCGCCGATGCCAGCTTTTCCAGCACCGGCTTGCGGGCCAGCGCTTCCTTGTCATTGGCCTTGGCTGCGCGGGTAGCGCGATCCAGTGCCTTCAACACCGATTCCAGGTCGGCCAGCGCCAGCTCGGTATCGATGGTTTCGATATCGGCGATCGGGTCGACCTTGTTGGCAACGTGGATGACATTGCCGTCTTCGAAGCAACGCACGACATGAGCGATGGCATCGGTCTCGCGGATATGGGCCAGGAACTTGTTGCCCAGGCCTTCACCCTTGGACGCACCAGCGACCAGACCGGCGATGTCGACGAACTCCATCGTGGTCGGGATCACCCGCTCCGGCTTGACGATGGCCGCCAACGCATCAAGGCGCGGATCCGGCACCGGCACCACGCCGGTGTTCGGCTCGATCGTGCAGAACGGGAAGTTGGCCGCAGCGATACCCGCCTTGGTCAGCGCATTGAACAGGGTCGACTTGCCGACATTGGGCAGACCGACGATGCCGCATTTGATACCCATGCTTGAACTCCCGTGAATGGAAAATCGGGAATGGAGAAGCGGAAGGGCCTAACGCCGTTCCATTCACCATTCCCCATTTTTCGCTCACTTGGTGGTGTGCAACCGCTTCATTGCTTCGCTGAAATCGCCAGCTACCGCCAACGGCATCACGTCGATGGCCGCATCGATAGCCTGCGCCATCAGTATGGCGTCGTCTGGCGACGGACGGCCCAGCACCCAACCCACCACGCGGTCCTTGTGACCGGGATGGCCGATGCCAAGACGCAGACGGTGGAACTTGCCATGACCGAGCAGACGGATGGTGTCACGCAGGCCATTCTGGCCACCATGACCGCCGTCAAACTTGAGCCGCGCCACGCCGGGCGGCATGTCCAGTTCATCGTGTGCAAGCAGGGTTTCTTCCGGCTCGATCTTCCAGAACCGCTGCGCGGCGGTGACCGATTTACCGGCGAGATTCATGTAGGTGGACGGCTTCAACAGCCATACCGGCTGTCCAGCAATCTCGACCTTGGCGACTTCGCCAAACAATTTGCTTTCCAGCGCCCAGCGCGCGCCCTGCCGCTCTGCCAGGGCCTCAACGAAATGAAACCCAGCGTTGTGCCGGGTTCGGGCGTGTTCGGATCCGGGGTTGCCCAGACCAACGATCAATCGCAAGCCAGTCATCTGTCAGATACACCTGCTGCGCCCGCTCCTAAGAGCGGGCGCAACATAGCCGATTACTCGGCTGCTGCTTCTTCTGCAGCGGCGGTCTTGGCGATGACAACTGCGTCGTCATGGCCCTTGCCCAGCTTCAGTGCCGGAATTTCCACGCCAGCCGGCAGCTTCAGGCCCGACAGGTAGATGATGTCGCCAGCCTTCAGATCGCCCAGGTCGACTTCGATCGACTCCGGCAGGTCCTTCGGCAAGCAGGCAATCGCCACTTCCTTCAGTTCGTGGGTGACCAGCACGTCGGCAGCCTTGCCAGCCGGCGAGGTGTCTTCGTTGATGAAGGTCAGCGGCACCGAAGCGTGCAGCACTTCATTTTCGTTCACGCGCTGGAAATCCAGGTGCATGACCAGCTGCTTGTACGGGTGACGCTGCATGTCACGCAGCAGCACCTTGTGGATGGTGCCGTCGAGGTTCAGGTCGATGATCGAGGAGTAGAACCAATCGTTGAACTGGGCCAGCCAGATTTCATTGTGGTTGAACTCGACCTTCACCGGCTCCTTATCACCGCCGTAAACGATACCCGGGACCACACCGGCATGACGCAGGCGGCGGCTCGCACCCTGACCTTGCACGTCACGACGGGCGACTTTGATTTCGTGGGACTTTGCCATGTTGACTACTCTAGGTTGTTGCACCGCCTCGCGGCGCTGCGTAAAGACTCTTCCGCGACCAGAAGAGCCTGTTGTGATCCCCGGACAAGCCGGGGACCGGATCCATCAATCCACGTACATCGAGCTGACCGACTCACCGAAGGCGATGCGACGCATCGTCTCGGCCAGCATTTCGGCCACGCTGATCTGGCGGATCTTGGGACAGACGCGCGCCACTTCGGAAAGCGGAATCGTGTCGGTCACCACCAGCTCATCGAGCTGGGAGTTGTTCAAATTGTCCACCGCCGGGCCCGAGAGCACGGCGTGGGTGCAGTACGCGGCAACCTTGAGTGCACCGCGCGCCTTGAGGGCGGCAGCGGCAGCACACAGGGTGCCGGCGGTGTCGACGATGTCGTCGACCATCACGCAGGTCTTGCCTTCAACGTCACCGATGATGTTCATCACGGTGGCAACGTTGGCACGCGGGCGGCGCTTGTCGATGATGGCCAGGTCGGCATCATCCAGACGCTTTGCCACGGCGCGGGCGCGTACCACGCCACCTACGTCCGGGCTGACCACGATCAGGTTGTCGGTGCCGTAGACGCGCCAGATGTCGGCCAGCAACAGCGGCGACGCATAGACGTTATCGACCGGCATGTCGAAGAAACCCTGAATCTGATCGGCGTGCAGGTCGACCGTGAGGATCTGGTCGGTGTGCACAGCCGAGAACATCTTTGCAGCAACCTTTGCGGTGATCGGCACGCGCGAGGAACGCATGCGGCGATCCTGGCGGGCGTAGCCGAAGTACGGCACCACCGCAGTGACGGAGGCGGCGCTCGCGCGCTTGAGCGCGTCGATGATCACCAGCAGTTCCATCAGGTTTTCGGCACTTGGAGCGCCGGTGGACTGAACCACGAAAACGTCCTGCTTACGCACGTTCTCCTGGATCTCAACCTGCACTTCACCATCGGAAAACTTGGAAACCAGTGCCTTGCCCGGTCTTACCCCGAGTTCCTTGCAGATGCTCTGCGCAAGGTGTTTATTGGCATTGCCGGAAAAGACCAGCAGGTTCGGGGAATCTTGCATGACAGCTCTCTCGGGCGGGGGCGAGTAGCAAATGGAAACGTGGTTACTGCAGCGATGGCGCGGGTGTGGCAGGCGCACATCCATTGCGCTTACAGCGTTGGGAGTGTGTGGCAGGGGCGGTAGGATTCGAACCTACGAATGCCAGGATCAAAACCTGGTGCCTTGGGCCTCTTGGCGACGCCCCTGCATCAAACAATTCCCGTCGTTTCCAGCGCATCAAGCAGTGGCGAGCGATCAACACCCGCAGCTACCCAAGCTCGCAGTTGCGACGGCAATTCCGCCAAGGCCTGCTCTGCAGCAGCGCGCGTAGCGAACTCGACGAAACAACCGCTTCCCGACCCCGTGAGTCGTGCCCGACCAATACCTGACAAGGCCTGGAACGTCGCCTCGATGGCAGGTTCCTGGCGCCGTAGTACCGGCTCGAACGCATTTCCGAGGACGGTCCCGGAAGCGAAGTCCGCTATTTTCACGGGCTTGGCATCCCGCGTCAAATGCTGTGAACGAAAAAGTTCAGCCGTGGGCACGTGAACGCCCGGATCCACCAGCAAATACCACGCTTCCGGCAATTCGATCGGGGTCAGCAATTCGCCCACGCCTTCGGCCCAGGCGTTGCGCCCGCGCACAAATACCGGCACATCGGCGCCTAGACTGACGCCAAGCGCGGCCAATGCATCCTCGCCCAGACCAGTGCCCCATAGCGCGTTCAGTGCCACCAGCACGGTTGCCGCATCGGAAGACCCACCGCCGAAGCCGCCGCCGGCCGGAATCCGCTTTTCGACCCGGATATCGACACCTTTGCCGCAGTTGGTCGCATTTTTCAGCGCGATGGCCGCACGGACCACCAGATCATCAGCCTCGGCAACGCCAGCCACCGATGGCCCGTGGCGATGCACCTGCCCGTCTTCACGCAGACGCAAACCGATGCGGTCACCCCAATCCAGCAGCCGGAATACGGTCTGCAGCATGTGATAGCCGTCAGCACGACGGCCGGTGATATGCAGAAACAGGTTCAGCTTGGCCGGAGCCGGCCAGTACGACCAGCCCGCGGCGTCAACAACGGCGGTCATGGCGCGTCCGAACCCCATTCATCCACGATCAGACGGACCTTGGCATCGCCATTGACCGCCTCGATCCGGCGCGGCAGCGACGGACGCCCGGCCTCAGCCGGGTACCAGTCCAGGTAATCGACCTGCCAACCCTGCTGGCGCAGCACCCGCGGCCGGCCCTCGGCGTCAAAACCAAGGTGTTCCGGGCTGGCGCCGGCGCTGGGCAGACCACGCACCCACTCCGCCAGCTGGGCGACCGGAATTTCCCATCCAGTGGCCTGCAACAGCAGCTGGCCGGCGTCATCGGCCGTGCGCGGACCGCCTTCAAAGCCATCCAGACGCACCGCCTGCCCCGGCTCACCACCACTGAGCTGCCAGCTCTGGCGGGTGACCGGCGCGGCCAGACTGACCTGGTAGGCCGGCCCCTGCTGCAGCCAGTCGATCCGTCCGTTGCCGCCATTGCGCCCCTTGCTGATCGCCACCCGGCCCTGGAATGACCAGTTCGGTTGCGCCTGCAAGGCGGCCTGCCGCTGTTGTTCCGCCGCCTGTGCCTGCGCGGACACCTGTGCCACTTCAGCCGCAACCGGCGCCGCCTGACGCTTGGGCACCGAACCACAGGCCGCGAGCGCACCTACCACCAGCAACGCCAACGGCGTCCGCCACATCATTACGTTCATACACCCAACTTTTCGATCGCACGCTGCAGCGCGCGGTTGTCCGGATCCAGCTTGCGGGCCTCATCGAAGTAGCGCCGGGCTTCGTCTTTCTGTCCCAGCACCCACAGCACTTCGCCTACGTGCGCAGCGATCTCCGGGTCCTTGTTCAAGGTCCAGGCACGGCGCAGATGCACCAAGGCCTCGTCGTTGCGGCCCAGGCGATACAACACCCAACCGTAGCTGTCGACGATGGCGGCATTGTCCGGCTCAGCCACGCGCGCGCGGTCAATCAGCTCCAATGCCTCCTGGTAGCGCTGGGTGCGGTCCGCCAAGGTGTAGCCCAGCGCGTTCAGCGCCGCCACATTCTCGGGCTCGGCAACCAGCACCTTGCGCAGGTCAGCCTCGGCGCGCGGCACATTGTCGTTGCGCTCCCAGGCCAGTGCACGGGCATACAGCAAGGCACTGTCATCGGGGAACGCAGCCAGGCCACGCGCCAACACGTCGAATTCGGCCTTGGTCTGGCCATCGCGCAGCTGCAGCTCGGACTCGAGCAGATAGGCATCACGGCGCACATCGTCGTCCAGCGAGGCATCGGCCTGCACCGCCTGCACTTCCTTGGCAGCGCGCGCCTTGTCGCCCATCAGGTGCAGCGCATTGACCGCACGCAGCTGCGCCTCACCGCGATGCTCGCCACCTGGCACGCCGTGATACCAATCCACGGCCTCTTGATAGCGCTTCAGGTATTCAGCGATCTTGCCCAGCAGCAGGCGCTGGTCGGGGTCCGGCTTGCTGGCCTTGGCCGCGATGTCCTGGTACAGCGCCAATAGCCCGGCATCGTCCTTCTGCTTGGCCAGCAACGAGGCACGCATGCCCCAGCTCTGCAGGTTCTGCTCACCGACCGACAGCACATGTTCGGCGGCAGCGGTTTCGCCCAGCGTGTCATAGGCGATGGCCAGCGCGCCGCGCAGCTCGTCGTCCTTCTCCGCCTTGGGCTCGATGCCCTTGAGCAGGGCCAGCGCCTCGTCCTTCTTGCCGGCCTGATTGAGCTGGGAGGCATGCAGCAGCGCCACCCGCGGCTCATCCGGGAAGCGCCGCACCACCTCGCCCACCATCCGCCGCGACAGTTCCGGGCTCTCCATGCGCAGGGCCAGCCGGCCAAATTCCTGCCAGGCCTCCAGATCATTGGGGATCGCATTGGCATCCACCAGCATGCCCAGCACCTGCGCCGGCACTGCCGGATCGCGGCCACCGGTGGCAAGGGCCAGCAGCGCATAGCGCCAGGCCCGTGGTTCAGGTGAACGCAATACCGCCAGCAATTCCTTCCGGGCCAGCTTGGCATCGCCATTACGCATGGCCAGCGCGCCCCGAGTGCCGCGCACCGCTACCGAGCCGGGGTCACGCTGCGCCCACAGGGCCAGCGCCTGCTCGGCGCGGTCGGCGTCATCGGCCAGCATGGCGATGCGGGTGGCACGTTCAGCCAGACCCACGTCGCCTTTGGCCTCCTGGGCGGCCTGCAGGTACCAGCGGGCGGCGTCGGGCAGCTTGCCGGCCTGCAACGAAAATTCACCGGCCAGCACCGGGGTCAGCGGTAGGCCTTCAGCCGCCAACGGCGCCCGAATCGGCGCAACTGGGGCCGCCAGCACCGGAAAAGCCGGCAGGGAAAGCAACAGAACGGTGCATATGCGATTGAATACGGGCATCTGGCGCAACCGGGCCGTAAAATGGCGGCCTTCAACAGCCAGCAGCTTATCGCAAGCAACTGAACAGATGACCCTGTGGGTGCTCGGACTGAATCACCAGACTGCGCCGGTAGAACTGCGCGAACGCGCTGCCTTTGGCGGAGACGCCTTGCCGCGCGCGATGGATTCATTGCGGCAGACCCCGCAACTGGCCGAGGCGGTGCTGCTGTCCACCTGCAACCGCACCGAGCTGTATGCCGTTGCCGAGGACAGCAAGGCACTGAGCCACTGGCTGGAGCACCAAGCCGGCAGCCTGCAGGGCTATCTGTATCAGCACAGCGACGGTGAAGCCGTGCGCCACCTGTTCCGGGTCGCCACCGGCCTGGACTCGATGGTGCTGGGCGAGCCGCAGATCCTGGGCCAGGTAAAAGATGCCTGGGCACTGGCCCACGACAGCGGCGCAATTGGGCAACAATTGGACCGGTTGTTCCAGCAGACCTTCTCCGTGGCCAAGCGCGCCCGCACCGACACCCGCGTCGGCGCCAACCCAATCTCGGTGGCCTCCACCGCAGTGCGGCTGGCGCAGGACTCGTTTGCGCGCATGGACGAGTCCACCGTGCTGCTGGTCGGTGCTGGCGAAACCATGGAGCTGGTCGCCAAGCACCTCAGCGATGCCAAGGTGAAGCGGCTGCTGATCGCAAACCGCACGCTGGCCAATGCACAGGACCTGGCCAGCCGCCACGGCGGCGTGGCGCTGCCATTGAGCGAGCTGGAACGTCACCTGGGCGAAGCCGACGTGGTGTTCTCGGCCACCGCCGCGCGCGAGCCGGTGATCCTGCACCGCCAGGTCGCCAACGCGCTGCGCCTGCGCCGGCACAAGCCGATGCTGCTGTTTGATCTGGCCGTGCCACGCGATATCGACGCCGAGGTTGGCACGCTGGCCGATGCCTACCTTTACACCGTGGATGACCTGGAGCGGGCCGTGGAAGAAAACCGCCGCGGACGCCGCGAGGCCGCCGCCGAGGCCGAATCCATCATCGACCTGCAGGTCACCCGCTACCTGGAAAACCTGCGCGCCGCTCGCCTGCAGGCACCCATCCGGCAGCTACGCGCGTTCGGCGAGGCCACCCGCGCCGAATTGCTGGCCAAGGCCCGGCAACAGCTGGCCCATGGCAAACTGCCTGACGAAGTACTGGAGCAGCTGGCACACGGCCTGACCAACCGCCTGCTGCATCCGCCCACCGCCGCCCTGCGCCAAGCCGCGCAGGATGGCGATACCGATCTCACCCGCGCCGCCGAGCGCCTGTTCCCGGCCACCCCCGGGTATCACCACCCCGTAGCGAGGAATGATGACGCCGACCCTGCGCCGTAAGCTGCTGGCACTGGCCGAGCGCCGAGAAGAACTGGAACGCCTGCTTTCCGAACCCGATGTCGTCGCCGACAACGAGCGTTTCCGCAATCTTTCCCGCGAATTCTCGCAACTGGAACCCATCGCTATTGCATTGGCGAACGAAACCCGTGCGCTGGCAGATCTTGCCTCGGCCGAAGCCATGCGCAACGACCCGGAACTGCGCGAGCTGGCCGAAGAAGAAATCGCCAGTGCGCAGGCCCGCCTGCAAGCACTGGACGAGGAACTGGCACTGCTGCTGGTGCCGCGTGATCCGCGCGACGAAGGCAATCTGTTCCTGGAAGTGCGTGCCGGCACTGGCGGCGATGAAGCGGCGATTTTTGCCGGCGACCTGTTCCGCATGTACGCCCGCTATGCCGAGCGCCAGGGCTGGAAGGTGGAGATTGAATCCGACAATCCCGGCGAACACGGCGGCTACAAGGAAGTGGTGGCGCGCGTGGTTGGCCGCGGTGCCTACTCCAAGCTGAAGTTCGAATCCGGCACGCACCGCGTGCAGCGGGTGCCGGCAACCGAATCGCAGGGCCGTATCCATACCTCGGCCGCGACGGTGGCGATCATTCCCGAAGCCGATGATGTCGAAGACGTGGTGATCAACCCTGCCGATCTGCGCGTGGACACCTACCGCTCTTCCGGCGCCGGTGGCCAGCACGTCAACAAGACCGAGTCGGCGATCCGCATCACCCACATCCCCACCGGCGTGGTGGTCGAATGCCAGACCGAGCGCAGCCAACACGCCAACCGCGACAAGGCGATGAAGCGCCTGAAAGCGCAGCTACTGGATGCCGAACGCAGCAAGCAAGCCGCAGCACAGGCCGAATCGCGCCGCCTGCAGGTAGGCAGTGGTGACCGCAGCCAGCGCATCCGCACCTATAGCTTTCCGCAGGGCCGCATCACCGACCACCGCGTCGAAGGCCTGACCCTGTATGACCTGCCCAACATCATCGAAGGCGGCCTGGACGACCTGATCGCCCGCCTGCAGCACGAGCATCAGGTGGATGAGTTGGCGCGCTTGGCTGAAGGGACGTAACGCCGCCCCCCTCCCTTGCGCGTAGCGCAGGCTTTGCTCCCTCCCTTATGCGCAGCACAGGGGAGGGCTGGGGAGGGGTAGCTTTGGCTTTGGCAGCTGCCTCTGGATTTGGCCTTAGTCGCCAGCCCAGAGCAAAATCAACAGCTACCCCTCCCCAACCCTCCCCTGCGCTACGCGCAAGGGAGGGAGCAAAAGCCAGGCCCATGACCAACGAACGCAACCAGCTCCGCCATGCCGTCACCCGCCAGCCCGGTGACTTCATCGCCTGGGTGATGCTGGCCGACGCAGAACTTGGCGCAGGCGATATACGCGCAGGCGAAGCGGCTGCATCAAGGGCGCTGCAACTTCGCCCTGAGCACCCCGAAGCCCTCGCCCGCCTCGGCCGCGCCCGCTGGATGCAAGGCAAGCACGACGAAGCGGCCGCACTGCTGCAGCACGCCTGCCAACTTGCTCCGCAACATCCCGGCATGGCCTTGTGGCTGGGGCATGTACTGGAAGACGCCAACCAACCCGAAGCAGCAGCCGAGGCCTATCGACGCGCGCATGCCTTGGCGCCGGATGAGCCATACATGGCCGCACAGCGCCTGAACTGGCAGCGCCGGCTCTGCGACTGGCGTGATATCGATGTGCTCTCTCAACAGGTGCGCCGCGCGGTCGCGCAAGGCAATCCGGCCGTTGAGCCCTTCGCCTTTCTCAGTGAAGAGGCCAGCGCCGCAGAACAACTGGCCTGTGCGCGGCAACGTGCCAGCGTGCTGGCCCACGCCATTCCGCGCCTGCCGGCAACGCAGGTGCGTGCACAGGGCGCGCTGCGCGTGGGCTTTCTTTCCAACGGCTTCGGCGCGCATCCGACCGGTCTGCTGACGGTGGCATTGTTCGAGCAGTTGCGCGCGCATCCGCAACTGCAGGTGCACCTGTTCGCACTCAACAGCGACGACGGCAGTGGTATCCGCCGACGCCTGCAGGCCGCTGCAGAGCAGCTGCACGATGTCAGCGGTCAAGCACATGCGGCGATTGCGCAGCGCATCCGCGCCGCTGGCATCGACCTACTGTTCGACCTGCGCGGTTGGGGCGGTGGTGGCACGCCCGAAGTACTGGCCATGCGCCCGGCACCGCTGCAGTTGAACTGGCTGGCCTACCCCGGCACTTCCGGTGCACCATGGATCGACTACATCGTCGCCGATGATTTCGTGCTGCCGCCCACCTTGGATTCAGGCTTCAGCGAAAAGGTGCTGCGTTTGCCACGCGCCTTCCAGCCCTCGGACAACACGCGTCTTGTTCAGTCACCGCCCTCGCGCAGCGACTGTGGCCTACCGGAAACCGGCGTGGTGTTCTGCTGCTTCAACAACAGCTACAAGCTCAATCCACGCAGCGTCGAGCGCCTGTTGCAGGTACTGCTTGGCGTACCCGGCAGCGTGCTGTGGCTGCTGTCCGGGCCGGGCAAGGCCGACCATCGCCTGCAGCAAGTCGCCCGCCAACGCGGTGTGGATCCAACGCGTCTGGTGTTCATGCGCAAGCTGCCGCATCCGCAGTACCTGGCCCGCTACCAACATGCCGATCTGTTCCTGGACACTCACCCCTACAACGCCCACACCACGGCATCCGACGCGCTATGGGCTGGCTGCCCGGTACTGACGGCACCCGGCGATACCTTTGCCGCGCGAGTGGCAGGCAGCCTCAACCATCATCTGGGCATGGACGACATGAACGTCGCCGATGACCAGGCCTTCGTCGCCACGGCAATCGCATTGGGCAACGATCCCGCCGCCCTGCAGGCCACACGCAAGCGGCTGAGCGAAGCCCGCGAGCGCAGCAGCCTGTTCGACATGGCCGGCTTCGCCAGCGACCTCGTCCATCTGCTGCAACAGCTGGCCCGCAACCACGGCTGGCGTGGCGCAGACATTGGCTGACATGCGATTGGGTTAGGCTCGGCTTTCCACAAGGAGTGACCATGGGCAAGCTCAAGCGCAAACAGTACGAAGCATTGCAGGAACCGATGCAGCTGGAACTGGCCAACATGGCACGCTGGGCCCAGCACTGCGGGCAGCGCGTGCTGGTGCTGTTCGAAGGCCGCGACACCGCCGGCAAGGGCGGCGTGATCCAGGACATCGCCAAGCACGTCAATCCGCGCCAGTGCCGGGTGGTTGCCCTGCCCAAGCCCAACGAGCGCGAAGACAGCCAGTGGTACTTCCAGCGCCATATCGCGCACCTGCCCGCCGCCGGCGAGATCGTGCTGATGGACCGCAGCTGGTACAACCGCGCTGGCGTGGAAAAGGTGATGGGCTACTGCACCGACGCCCAGTACAAGGCCTTCCTCAAGCAGACCCCGGCATTTGAAAAGCTGCTGGTGGACGACGGCATCCTGCTGTTCAAGTACTGGCTGTGCGTGGACCAGGAGCAGCAGGAAAAGCGCTTTGCCGAGCGCCGCGATGATCCACTCAAGGGCTGGAAGCTGTCACCGATCGATCTGAAATCGCGTCAGGAATACAACGCCTACACCCAGGCCCGCGAAGCCATGCTGGAAGCCACCCACACCACGCAGGCGCCGTGGACGCTGGTGGATTTCAACGACCAGAAGCGTGGCCGTTTGACCCTGATCCGCGACCTATTGGATCGCCTGCCGGATACCCACATCGACGAACCGGTGGTCGAACTACCGCCGCTGCCAGGCAAGCCGAAGAAAGAAAAGTACGGGGTGGTGAAGCCGATAGCAGCGTTTGCGTTGAATGAAGAAGTGACCAAGCCGAAGCGCGCCTCCGGCCCCGTGTAGTGCCGAGCCATGCTCGGCAGGAGCTTTCCAGGCAATACCTCAAAGGCTGCCCTCACCCCAACCCCTCTCCCGTGAACGGGAGAGGGGCTTGTAGTGCCGAGCCATGCTCGGCAACGGCATTCCCAGCCGTGTTGCAGGAGTTGTAGGAGCGGCGTAAGCCGCGAAGCTGGCATTGCGTGGAGTGCTTAAAAGCTACCCCTCCCCAACCCTCCCCCTTAAACCGCCTTGCCCCCCGCAGCCACAATCGCCTGCTCGATCTCCTGCGCATTCACCGGTCCCAGGAACTGCCTGGCAACCTTTCCATCGGGAGCGATCAAGTAAGTCATCGGCAAGCCACGCGGCGTAGCGAAATCCTTGGGCGGACTGAAGGTATCGATGATGGCGATCGGATACGCCACCGGGTGCTCCTTCAAGAACGCCTGCATCTCGTCCAGCTCGATGTCCTCATACGCCAGGCCAACCACTTCCACGTTGCTGCGCATGGCATGCAGTGCCGACAACTCCGGCATTTCCTGCAGGCAGGGCGCACACCAGGTGGCCCAGAAATTCACCACCACCCACTGTCCACGGTGCGTGGCCAGGTCATAGGCTTTGCCATCGACGGTCTGCACCTGCAACTGCGGTATTTCCACCGTCTGCTGCACCACGGCGGGCTGCGTCGCCTCGGGCGCGGCCGGGGCCTCAGGTGCAGGAGCCGGCGCTGCGACCGGCGCCTGGGCCGGCTTGCATGCAGCCAGGGCCAGCACCAGCAGCACGGCGGGAACGAACTTGTTGATCATCGACTATCTCCGCGCTCTACATAGATGTCATCCACACGGCGCTTGAGCAGTTCGCGCAACGGTAGACGTAGTTGATCCAAGGCATCGCAGGCCGCTTGCCCGAGGCTGTCCTCGCGCATTGGGAGGTATTCCTCGGCTACCGGAATACGCAGCTGCGAACTTTCGTACAGGTCATGCAGGCTGATGCTGTCCAGGTCGCGCGCCAGCAGCCATTCACCGCGTTCGTCACGGCGCAGCACGCCAATCGTTTCCATCTGCTCCAGCAACTGCTGCAACAGTGAATCGGTGAGCATCGGTTCCAGCAGCAGCAGCTGGTCTTCGTCCAAGCCCTGCCCGTGCTGACGCGCCTCACGGAAGCGACCCAACAGGCGCAGCAGACCATAAAGCTCACAGCCCTGCGGCAGCCGCAATGCCACCGGCTGATAGCGGAATGCAGCGATCGACGAGGCCAGCGATGCACCCAGCAAGACCGACACCCAGCTCAGGTAGATCCACAGCAGCAGGATGGGCACGAAGGCCACCGTGCCATAAAGCTTCTGATAGGACTGGAAACTGCCCAGATACAGGCCCATGCCCCACTTCACCAGCTCCAGCATCAGCACCGCCAGCAGCGCGCCGGGAATGGCGTGGCGCCACTTCACCGTGTGGTGTGGCACTACCCGGTAAATCAGCACCACACAGACGAATTCGATCAGTACCGGTGTCAGGCGCAGACCAAGATCAGCCAGCCAGCGGCCCTCGGTCGTGCCGAACAAGGGCAGCGACAGCACTTTGGCCGAGATCGCCAACGAGGCAGCGGCCAGCAAGGCACCCAGGGTCAGCACCGTCCAATAGACCAGGAAGCGGGTCAGCTGGGGCCGCGCCGAGGCCACCCGCCAGATCCGGTTGAAGGTCTGTTCGACACTGTTGAGGGTGATCAGCAATGACACCACCAGGGCCAGGAAGCCCGCGGCGGTCAGTTGCCCGGCGCTGGCCGAGAACTGTTTCAGATAGCCTTCGGCCGCACGTGCCGCCGAGGGTACGAAGTTGGAGAACACGTAGTCGCTGAGCGCCTCGCTCCAACGATCGAACATCGGGAACGCCGACAGCACTCCGAACACCACGATCGCCAGCGGCACCAGTGCGAACACCGTGGTGTAGGCCAACGAACCAGCGGCCTGGAACAGGCGGTCGTCGAGGAAGCGCTTCCACAGAAAGCGCCCGAAGCTGACATTGCGCGCCCGGTCACGCAGGCGCTCCATCCATAGGTTGAGTGAATCCAAAGGTTCCATTCGGCAAGGGTACCCGATGCAAAGCGCGGGCCGCATCGTTGATACTGCCGGTTCCTGTAAGAGTGAGCGAATGCTGCGATGGCGGAAATTCTGGTGCTTTACTACAGCCGCGGCGGCTCGGTGGCCCGGCTGGCGCGGCAGATCGCCCGCGGTATCGGCGAGGTGCCGGGCATGAGCGCCCGCCTGCGCACGGTGCCGCCGGTTGCCGCCGTCACCCAGACCAGCGCCCCGCCTGTACCCGAAGACGGTGCCCCCTACGTGGACATCGCCGATCTGGCCGAATGCGACGGCATCGTGCTGGGTAGCCCTACCCGCTTCGGCAATATGGCCGCGCCGGTCAAGCACTTCATCGATGGTCTGGGCGCGGAATGGGTCAACGGCACCCTGGCCGGCAAGCCAGCGGCGGTGTTTACCTCCACCGCCTCGATGCATGGCGGCCAGGAATCGACCCTGTTGTCTATGCACCTGCCGCTGCTGCACCACGGTTGCCTGATCGTCGGCATTCCCTTCACCGAGCCGGCACTGAGCCACACCACCAGCGGCGGCACGCCGTATGGCGCCAGCCATGTGGCCGGCAGCCAGGATGATCCGCAGCCCACCGACGATGAGGCCGTGCTGGCGCGGGCACTCGGCCGGCGGGTGGCCGATATCGCCCGGCGTCTGGCGCAATGAGCGGCCGCAGCCGCGATCTGATCCTGGCGCTGGCGCTGGCGCTGCTGGCCGGGCTGTATGCGTGGTGGTTCCGGGCCGACCGCCACCTGCTGGCAGTGGCGCTGGTGTTCGTGGCACCACCGGCCCTGTTGCTGCTGGGCGTACTGGCACAGCGCGCGGTGGCGCGCTTCTGGGCGGGGGTACTGGCCTTGTTCTGGTTCAGCCACGGCGTGATGAGCGCCTGGAGCCACCGCGATACCGCCCTGTATGCGTGGACCGAGATCATCCTGGCGCTGCTGATCGTGGCCCTGGTCAGCGTACCCGGCATGCGCGCCCGCTTTGCGGCCAAGAAAGCCCGCTAATACCCCAAAGCCCAGCGGGTCTGACGGGTAGAGCCGAGCCCCAGCCGAGCATGGCTCGGCTCTACCAACGTGACGTGACGTGACGTGACGTGGCCCGGCGCTGCCTACGGCATTATCATTCGCAGCATCGCGGCCCGTGCCGCTGGCAGTCACCGCAAGGATTTACCGCAATGATGGAAGAACTCCTGATCGTCACCACCGGTGGCACGATCGACAAGATCTACTTCGACGACAAGTCCGACTACCAGATCGGCGATCCGCAGATCGGCATGATCCTGCGCGAACTGGGCGTGACCTTTCGTTTCAACGTGATTCCGATCCTGCGCAAGGACTCGCTGCATATCAGCGACGACGACCGTGAGCTGATCCGCGCCACCATCGCCGCGCAGCCGACCCGCCACGTGCTGGTCACCCACGGCACCGACTCGATGGTCGCCACCGGCAAGGTGCTGGCCACCATTCCCGGCAAGACCATCGTGATGACCGGTGCACTCAGCCCGGCCCGCTTCCGTGGCTCCGATGCCGAGTTCAACATCGGTTGCGCGATCGGTGCAGTGCAGTCACTGCCTGAAGGCGTCTACATCGCCATGAACGGTCGCATCTGGAATCCGGAACAGGTCCGCAAGAACGTCGACGCCAATCGCTTCGAATCGCTGTAAGTGGCCAAAAGCACCCGCGCCACCGCCGCACTGGACAAGGCCGGCATCGCCCATGGCGTGCATGCCTATGACTACTCGGCCGATGTCGACAGCAAGGGGCTGGCGGCAGCGCAGGCGCTGGGCATTGCCCCGCCGCGCATGTTCAAGACGCTGATGGCATGGGTGGACAAGCAGCCGCTGATCGCAGTGATTCCCTCCGATCAGCGGCTGTCATTGAAAAAGCTTGCCGCCCATTGCGGCGGCAAGCACGCGCAGATGATGGAAATCCCCGAAGCCGAGAAGCGCAGCGGCTACAAGGTCGGCGGCATCAGTCCGTTCGCACAGCAGCGGCCAGCCAAGGTGGTGTTCGCCGCCAGTGCCGCGCAGCACGACACGCTGTACATCAACGCCGGCCAACGCGGCCTGTTGCTGGACATCGCCCCGGCTGACGCCTTGCAGGTACTGCAGGCCAGCTGCGCCGATATCTGCGAGGACTGACTTGCGCTCACTGGCAGGAGTCTGGCTACGACGCCAGACTCCTGCACAGTGACAAGAGATGCCTTGAGCTAGAACGTGATCGACCAACCATTGAGTCGCCCGGTATCGCCACTGGCCTTGTCGTTGACACGCAGCTTCCAGATCCCATTCAAGGCCTCGTTGGAAAGATCGACCTCGAAGGTCTGCTTGATGTCATCGGCACTGCCTCCTTCGTAATTGCTCAGCAGATAGGCGCGGCCGCCAGGTGCGAGCAGCTCCACTTTCAGGTCGCCGCGCCAGCTATGGCTGATGTCCACCGTTACCGGTGTGGCCGCCGGCGCATTGGCAGTGCGTCCGGACACGCTGATCGCACTCTCAACCGTACGGTTGTCGAGGATATCCACACCCTCATTGCTGCTATAAGTCTGCGCCGGCAACAGACCCCAGCTTGCCTTCAAACGCAGGCCTGAATACGCCGAATAGCCGGTCAACATGACGTAGTAAGTGCCTGCCACAGGAACCGGAATGCTGCAGCTTTCGCCATTGCCAGCGCGGAACGGACGGCAGTCGTAGCTGGAGGCGGTGGGACGACTGGCCGCGCGCACGTACAGGTCAGCATCGCCATTACCGCCGGCAATACTGATCAGCAGATTCGACGCACCTGCAGGTACCTGCACGCTGTAATAGCGGTTGCTGCCTTTGCTGCCTGCCAAGCCAGTCAACGCCACACCGTTGTCCAGCTCGGTCGCCGGGTCGGGCCCCGGCGGCAGCGGGCCACCCAGCGCTACTGCCACAGCCGCCTGTGCATTGACGATGCCAACACCGATCTCGCGGTCCGGCATCGCAGGAAAAGGCGTCACCGTAGCCTTGATCAAGGCTTCAATCTCAGCCGGCGTACGCGTCGGGTTGGACACCTGCTGCACCAGTGCCACCACACCCGCCACATGTGGTGTCGCCATCGAAGTTCCGCCATAGGACGAATAGCTCTCGCCTGCAGGGCCCTTGCTGCCACTGTTGAGGGTGGAAAGGATGCCGCTGCCCGGTGCAGCCACATCTACCAAGGGACCGTAATTCGACTGCTGGCTGCTGCTCCAGATTGAACGCTTGCCAGCACCATCGCTGGCACCAACGGCGATGACGTTGTTGCAATTGGCAGGTGAGGCATTGGCCACATTGACGTTGCTGTTGCCAGCAGCGATGACCAGGGTCGCTCCCTTGCCCACCGCGCTGTTGATCGCGTTCTGCATGGTGCTGCCGCAGGCACCTGTGCCGCCCAGGCTGAGATTGATGACCTCGGCAGGATGCACATTGGCAGGCACGCCAGGCACCGCTCCACCCGCCGCCCAGACAATCGCATCGGCGATATCCGAGGTATAGCCGCCACAGCGACCCAGCACGCGTACCGGTACGATCCTGGCGCCAGGTGCAACGCCGGCCACACCCTTGCCGTTGTTGGTCACTGCCGCGATGGTGCCGGCCACGTGGGTGCCATGCCAACTGGAGTTCTGCGCGCCGTGGCTGCCACCACATTGATTTGCCGTCACCCAGTCACCGGGGTCACTGGCATCACCGTCACGACCATCGCCATCATTGGCTACCTCAAGATCACCTATGAAGTCATAGCCAGGCAGAACATTGGCGTTCAGATCGCTATGGTTGGCAATGCCGGTATCCAGCACCGCCACTACCACGCCCGCCCCACTCGCTTTTCCCCAAGCCTCAGCGGCCTTGATGCCATAGGTGCCGGACAGCCCCCACTGCTCACCGAAACGCAGATCGTTGGGCGCGGCATCGATGGTATGCCGCCGATCAATCTCGACGTACTCGACATTGCGATCTGCCGCCAAGCGCTGCATCAGCGCTTCGGCCTCGATGCGATCCAGCGGGGTGTCCACGCGCAATACATCCGCGCCTACGGCCAGTCGCCGCAGGTACTGCAGATTGCCAGTTTTGCCGGCACGTACCGGCAAGGTACGTGAGGCTGCGACCAGCGACTTTCTGAGTGCGACCTCTCCCTCCACCTGCGTACTGTCCTGACGAAATTTGACGATGAAACGTTGATGCGCAGGTGCAGCTTCCAAACCTGCCAGCTGCACTTCACCGGCCAATGCCGGCATGCAAAGCAACAACGAAGACAGCGAAGCAGTGCCAACTGCCACGAACCTACGGCGCGATATGGATGACATTGTTGAGCCCTTCTGCATGGAAAGATGCCGCTGGCGCGGCGCCCGTCCTGCCCGGCGCTTTCAGTGTGGACAGCTGCCACGGCCTGGACAGAACTACCCGGACCGGCACCCTGCTCCAATCCGCATGCAGACAGTAGGCATCCGCCTTGAACGCTCCCATCGGAGTACTACTGAAACCACTGTCCGCACCACAGTCAGAGTCTCCCATTGCCTCAATAAGGGAAGCGCACGCCGACAAGCAAAAAAGCCCCGGCGAAAACGCCGGGGCCCAGTCACGCCGAAGCAACGCGATGGCTTTTTCAATCAGCCATCACCCACCACTTGAATCCTGATCGACTCAGAACTTGATCGACCAACTGTTGATACGACCGGTGTCACCACTGGCCTTGTCGTTGACGCGCAGCTTCCAGCTGCCGTTGAGCGCCTCGCTGGACAGGTTCACAGTGAAGGTCTGCTTGATGTCGTCGGCGCTGCCACCGGCATAGTTGCTCAGCACGTAAACGCTGCCGTCCGGCGCGACTAGGTCCACCTTCAGATCGCCCTTCCAGGTGTGGCTGATGTCCACCGTCACCGGCGTGGAAGCCGGTGCATTGCCGGTGCGTCCGGAGACGGCGATGGCGCTTTCCACGGTGGTGTTGTCGACGATGTTGACGGCGGTTGCGTTGCTGTAGGTCTGCACGCCGCCGCTGCCACCACCGGTGCTCCACGTGGCCTGCAGGCTGACGCCCGAGAATGCCGAGTACGCGGACAGCATCACGTGGTAAGTACCTGCCACCGGTGCTGCGAAGCTGCAGCTCTCTGCATTGCCAGTTTTGTACGGGCGGCAGTCGTAGGTGGCCGTGGTCGGCTGGCTGCCGGCACGCACATACATGTCCGCATCGCCACTGCCGCCAGAGCTTGCGATCACCAGATTGCTCGCACCCGCCGGCACCTGCACGGTGAAGTATTGCGTGCTGCTGGCAGCGCCGGAAAGCCCGGTAATCGGTACGCCGTTGTTCAACACCGTGCCACCCGGGTTCGGGTTGCCGCCACCGTTGGCAGCATCCACCACCGCCTTGGCATTGAGGATACCGGGGCCGATGCTCTGTGATGGCGTGGATGGGAACGCGGTGACATTGGCCTTGATCAAGGCCTCGACCTGCGCCGGTGTTTTCGGCGTCGTTGAAACCGCCTGCAGCAGTGCAACAACACCGGCTACGTGCGGTGTCGCCATCGAGGTGCCGTTGTAAGCGGCATAGCTTTCCGTGCCCGGCGTGGTGGTGCCGCTGTTGAGCGTGGACAGGATGTTGGAACCCGGTGCGGCGATATCGATCAGCGCGCCGTAGTTGGAGAAGCTCGAACGTGCACCTGTGCTGGTGATCGAGGCCACCGCGATCACGTTGTTGCAGTTGGCCGGCGAAGCGTTGGAGACATTGGTGTTGTCATTGCCAGCAGCAATCACCAGCGTGGTGCCACGGCTGACCGCGCCGTTGATCGCCGCTTGGGTGGTGCTGCCGCAGGCACCGGAGCCGCCCAGGCTGAGATTGATCACCTCGGCTGGATTGGCGTTTGCCGGTACGCCGGATACGGTGCCACCGGAGGCCCAGATGATGGCATCGGCGATATCCGAGTCGTAGCCGCCACAGGTACCGAGCACGCGCACCGGTACGATTTTGGCGCCGTAAGCCACGCCAGCAACGCCCTTGGCATTGTTGGTAACTGCGGCGATGGTGCCGGCCACGTGCGTGCCATGCCAGCTGGAGCCCTGCGCGGCGTGGGTGCCGCCGCATTGGTTGGCGCTCACCCAATCACCCGGGTCACTGGGGTCGTTGTCACGGCCGTTGCCATCGTTGGACACGGTGGTGTCGTTGATGAAGTCATAGCCCGGCAACAGGTTGGCGGCCAGGTCGCTGTGACTGGTGATGCCGGTATCCAGCACCGCAACCACCGAGCCGGCACCATTGGTCACATCCCAGGCTTGGTTGGCCTTGATGCCATAGGTGCCGGAATAACCCCACTGCTCGCCGTAGCGGGTGTCGTTCGGGGTCAGACTGATGGTGTTGAGGCGATCGACTTCGACGTACTCGACGTTCGGATCAGCAGCCAGTTTGCGCATCAGGGTTTCGGCTTCGACACGGTCCAGCTTGGCATCGGCGCGGACCACATCCGCACCTACTGCCAGCCGCCGCATGTGCTGCACGCCGATGCTTTTGCCGGCACGCACCGGCAGCGCGCGGGCGGCGGAGACCAGAGTCTTCTGCAGGGCGGCGTCGCCTGCGGCCTGACGGCTGTCCTGACGGTATTTGACGATGAAGCGCTGATGCGTCGGCGCGGAATCCAGACCGGCCAGATGCACATCGCCGGCCCAGGCCGGCGCACATAGAAGCAGGGACGACAACGAAGCAGTGCCAACAACTACCAACCCACGAACGAGCGTACGGCGCGATTTGGATGACATTGAAGAGCCCTTCTGCATTGAGAGAAAGCCGCTTGCGCGGCATGCGTCCTACCCAGGCCCTGCCAGATGCGAAGAGGTTGCTGCCCGGGTAGAACTACCCGAACCAGTCCCCTGTTACCGATCCGTTGGCGGACAGTAAATGGCAGCTGAATCGATGACAAGAGGGTTACAGCGGAAACCATTGCCCCGTCACATTTACCTACGTGATTGATTCGTAAAGAATATTTGAAGATCCCTTGGTATTGCTGGGCTGCACCGCTTGCCGTCCGGACAAAGAAAAACCCGCTGCGAACAGGCCGCAACGGGTTCCTTCACTTAGCTGAGCAGGGAGGCTCAGGCGTCCAGACGCACCAACCAGCCGTGACGGTCCGGCTGACGGCCGTACTGGATGTCGGTCAGTTCCTTGCGCAGCGACATGGTCACTTCGCCGGCCGGCGCGTTGATATCGCCTACCGAGAAGTCTTCGCCCTTGAGCTGGCCGATCGGGGTGATCACCGCAGCGGTACCGCAGGCAAACACCTCGGTGATCTCGCCCGAGCTGACGCCCTGCTTCCACTCGTCGATGGTTACCTGGCGCTCTTCCACATTCATGCCGCGGTCGCGGGCCAGCTGCAGCAGCGATTCGCGGGTGATGCCTTCCAGGATGCTGCCCGACAGCGCCGGGGTGACCAGCTTGTTTTCCTTGCCGTAGACCAGGAACACGTTCATGCCGCCCAGTTCTTCCAGGTACTTGCCCTCGACCGGATCGAGGAACAGCACCTGCGAGCAGCCCTGTGCCTGCGCCTGCTGCTGCGGCAACAGCGAAGCAGCATAGTTGCCGCCGCACTTGGCCGCACCGGTGCCGCCCTTGGCAGCGCGCGCGTAGTCGGTGGACAACCAGATCGCCACCGGTGCAACGCCCTTGGCGAAGTAGGGGCCGGCCGGGCTGGCGATCACGTAGTAAGTAGCTTTGTGCGCACCGCGCACGCCGAGGAAGGCTTCATCGCCGATCATGAACGGGCGGAAGTACAGGCTGGCTTCATCCGCATCGGACACCCAGTCCTTGTCCAGCGCGACCAGCTGCTTAAGTGACTCGACAAAGATGTCTGCCGGCAGTTCCGGCAGCACCAGACGGCGCGCGGAGCGCTGCAGGCGTGCGGCATTGGCTTGCGGGCGGAAGGTCCACACCGAGCCGTCGGCGTGACGGTAGGCCTTGATGCCTTCGAAGATTTCCTGACCGTAATGCAGCACCGCGGCCGCCGGGTCCAGCGAAATCGGGCCATACGGCGTTACCGCCGCATTGTGCCAGCCGGTGTCCTTGTCCCAGCGTACGGCCACCATGTGGTCGGTGAAGTGCAGACCAAAGCCTGGCTTTTCCAGGATTTTGGCGCGCTCCTCGGCGCTACGCGGATGGTCCGAACGGGTGACATCGAAGCTCAACGAAGACTGGGACACCGGATAATTCCTTCCAGATTGCGGGATGGGACAGCCCCGCCGCCACAGCGGCAACGGGGGTGCAGCACAAACCGTCACCGGCAGCCGCCGGCGCGGCCTTACAGCATGCCAGTTTCCAGGCGCGCCGCCTCGGACATCATGTGGCGGCCCCACGGCGGGTCGAACACCAGGTCGACGTCGGCCTGGGCCACGGTCGGGATCATCTCCAGCTTGCTGCGCACGTCATCGACCAGGATCTCGCCCATGCCGCAGCCCGGCGCGGTCAAGGTCATCTTGACGTCCACCTCGCGCTGGCCGTCATCCAGGTGCTTGATATCCACTTCGTAGATAAGCCCAAGATCGACGATGTTGAACGGGATTTCGGGGTCGAAACAGGTACGAAGCTGCTCCCACACCAGTTTTTCGACATCTTCGTCGCCGGCGTCGTCGGGCAGTTCCAGCCCCGGTGGCGGCTCCTTGCCGATGGCGTCACCATCCTTGCCGGCGATACGGAAGAGATTGCCTTCGACAAACACCGTATAGCTGCCACCCAGTGCCTGGGTGATATAGCCATAACTGCCGGCTGGCAAGGTCACGCTATCGCCCTGCGGCACCATCACGGCCGGGCAATCACGCTCAAAATGGACTGGTTCACTGCTACGCGAATACATGTAGATGGATATGGGGACGCGGTGGCTACCCGCAATGGCCCCATTTTATCCGACTGGGCGGCATCGCCGCTGAAACGCTATGCTGCGGAATCTGTTCGGGAATGCCCATGTCGCCTGTTTCCACCTCGGCCAGCCCTACCCGCCACTGGCTCTGGCCCACTTTGTTGTTATTGGGAAGCATCACCCTCACCATCGCCTGGCTGCTGGCCGCCCTGAGCACCGGCACTCAAGCCGGCTGGATGGCGGTCCTGGCTGCACTGGAAGCGGCGTGGATGCTGCGTCTGGGCACATTCAGGCCGGGCCCGGCACGCGCTGCGGTAACCATTCTCACGACAGTGCTGATCGCCTTGGCTGCCAATTGGCTCATTGCCGCGGCCTATGTCGGTGGCCCAATGGGCCTGACCCCGTGGGAATCGGCTCTGCGCATGGGCCTGCACTTCGCCTGGACTCTGCTGTCGTTGGCCAATGGCCTGGGTGAGTTGATCTGGCTGAGCATTGCACTGCTGGTTGCCTGGCGTGTTGGACGTTGAATGCTGCCGGGCCTTTGTAGCTCGCTCACCTCGATGAAGATCAGTCCACGGGCGAAGCAGAATCTCCACGCAATCGACCGCTCTTCCGCTACAGCAGGATTCATTCCGCTGCTCCCGCAACAGCGCTGATTAATTGCCCCCCCTGCCGGATGTCCATTCCGGTTGAGCTGCTGTGCCCAGGCTTCGAGCCAGCGATCACTCTGCAACAGCGCGACCCGTATGTGGCATGCAACGCTTTCACATCCCCGATTCAGCAAACCCTGAGCACAGCTGAGCGACCGTTTTACTTGTACAGGTGAGGTGATCAGCTATCCCTTGCGTCTGAAATGAGCAGAGCTCCACAAAAAGCTCAAACAGCGGCGCCGGAAATTCCGGTTACACCACGCAGTGTCACCCAACACGACACTGCGCCCGCCGCCGGTTCTCGCAGACACTTAGGGGAAGACGCGATGGGCATCAGACATCATCTGATTCAGGGTTCACAATCACTCGATCTGTCCATGCAGCGTCCGGACTGCATCCACGCCATCGTTGGCCGCGGCAAAGGCGGGCGACTGACCATCCCTGCAGGCTGGGTCAGCGTCACGCTGGTACTGGACGGCGCGCTGGAGCTGAGCAATGGCGATCTGCCATGGCAGGTGGGCGCGCGCCAGCTGCAACTTTGGGTGGACGGCAGCCTGCGTCACATCACCCGAGAGCACGGCTGGTGGTTATGCATTGCCGCCCCAGCAGCACTCTGGCAAAAGCCCCCAAAGTCCACGGCATCGATCATCAACTGCCTGATCCCCCGTGAATTGACCTGCGACAGTGAACTGGCACGCGCAGTGGTGCACCTGTGCCGGCCGCGCTGGTTCAAGCACAATCCTGCTACCAGCGACGCCGCCTACAAGTTAGGGTTGCTCCGTGATGCGCTGATCGATCGCCAGCAGCCCATGCAAATGCAGCTCGAGCGCTGCAGTGGCCGCACGGTGCTGCGCCGCCATCAGACGTTGCTGCGGCTGTTGCGCGTGCAACACCTGATCCGCTGCACCATCGAGACCCGCCTGGATCTGATCAGCCTGGCTGCGGTGGCCAACTACTCGCCCACACACCTGATCCGCATCTACCGCGAGGTCTTTGGTGAAACACCCAGCGAGTACGCCGCAAGGCTGCGCAACAAACGTGCGCTGGACATGGTGTGCAATACCGATCTATCGGTATGCGAGATCGCCGAGTCATTGGGGTTTGAAAGCGAAAGCGCGTTCTGCCGCGCGTTCAAGCACGCCTTCGGCTGTACCACCACCGCCGCCAGGCGCGGTCAGCAGGTACAGGACAGTGCACTGGCCGCTCCAGAACTGATGCCACTGATCCATACCGTCACCGAACCACAGATGCTGGAGTGGGCGGTGGCCTCCTGACCACCACCCAGCGGCATCAATGCCCGCCGTCCAGCGCCTTGAGTTCACTGACCAGGGCGCTGGCCGCTTCGGCGCCATCGCCGTACAACATGCGGGTGTTGTCAGCGTAGAACAGCGCGTTTTCGATGCCGGCAAAACCGGTACCCTTGCCGCGCTTGATGACGATGGTGTTCTTTGAATTGACCACATCCAGGATCGGCATGCCGTAGATCGGGCTGGTGGGGTCGGATTTGGCGACCGGATTGACCACGTCGTTGGCGCCGATCACCAGCGATACGTCGGTGTTGGCGAACTCCGGATTGATGTCGTCCATATCGGCAATCAGGTCGTAAGGCACGCCGGCTTCGGCCAGCAGCACGTTCATATGCCCGGGCATGCGCCCGGCCACCGGGTGGATCGCGAACTTCACCTTGACTCCGCGCTCGATCAGACGCTGCGCCAGCTCCCAGATCTTGTGCTGGGCCTGCGCCACCGCCATGCCGTAACCGGGCACGATCACCACGCGCTCGGCGAAGGCCATCATCGCGGCGACATCGGCAGCCTCGATGGGCTTCTGCGTGCCGCTGATTTCCGCGCCCTGGCCGCCGCCACCGAAGTTGGAGAACAGCACACCGCTGATCGGCCGGTTCATCGCCTTGGCCATCAAGCGGGTCAGCAGGATGCCGGCCGCGCCGACCATCATGCCGGCGATGATCAAGGCCTCATTGCCCAGCACATAGCCTTCAAATGCCACCGCCAGGCCGGTGAAGGCGTTGTACAGCGAAATCACCACCGGCATGTCGGCGCCGCCAATCGGCAACGTCATCAACACACCCAGCGCCACCGCCACCGCGAAGAAGCTGATGATCGCGACCGGCTGCAGGCTTACCGCAGCCCACACGCCCAGCACCACCATCGCCAGCGCAACCAGCAGATTGAAGACCTGCTGTCCGGGGAAGGTAACGCGCTTGTCCAAACGCCCGTCGAGTTTGGCCCAGGCAATGATCGAGCCGGACAGCGACACCGCGCCGATCGCCGAACCAATCACCGCCAGCGCCAGCACCGTGTTCGACGGCAGTCGTGCCGAAAGATCTGCGATGGCCTGCGCGCTCCAATGGCTGGTGTCACGGTTGGCCAACTCGGAGAAACGCAGCAGCTCGACCGCACCGATGGCCGCCGCCGAACCGCCACCCATGCCGTTGTACAGCGCCACCATCTGCGGCATGTCGGTGATGGCGACTTTCTTGGCCGATACCCATGCCAAGCCGGTGCCCAGCACCAAGGCCACCGCGATCAAGGCGATGTTGTGCAGACCTGGCAGGAAGAACGTGGCCGCGGTGGCGATCAACATGCCCGCGCCGGCCCATTGAATACCGCTGCGTGCGGTCTTGGGCGAAGCCATGCGCTGCAGGCCCAGCAGGAACAGCGTGGCAGCGACCAGATAACTCGTGTTGACCAGGATCGATATGCTCATGCACCGGCCTCCAGAGCCGTGTCGGTAGGGCGAGGAGACTGCTTGTCGAGGCGATGGTGTTCGCGCATTTCAATGGCGGTTTTCAGCAGGCCGATCATGCCCAGTCCGAACGCCACCAAGCCCAATGCCAGCTGCGACAGCGCCGTTGTGGGTGCCAAGGCGGCACCCAGCAAACCCAGCACGATCGGCAACAGCGCCTGTGCGCTGATCAGCCACAGCATCAGGCCACCTTTGCGCGGGTCCTCCCAGACCTTTTTCGACATCTTGTTCTGGGTCCTGGACGGATCCTGCAGCGAGGACATGCCAACGCCCACACCCGCATACAACAGCGCACTGTTATAAGCGTCGAGAATGCCATCCATGCCGTTGAACAGCGGCCGCGCCGCATAGGCAAACGCCACCAGCAAGGCTGGGTACTGCAGGTAACTAAGCCACTGGAAAACCTGCCGTGCGCTGATCGAAGACCTGTCGGTACTACCGGCGGGTGAACTCACTTGTCCTTCCCTTCCGGCTTCTTCGAGCTCTTGAACATGTCCAGCATGCGCTCGGTCACCACATAGCCGCCGGCCGCATTGCCTGCGCCCAGCGCCACGGCGATGAAGCCAATCACTTTCTCCAGTGTGGTATCGGCGTGGCCGAGCACAACCATCGCGCCGATCAGCACGATGCCGTGGATGAAGTTGGAACCGGACATCAGCGGTGTGTGCAGGATCACCGGGACCCGCGAGATGATCACGTGGCCGGCAATCGCTGCCAGCATGAAGATATACAACGCTACGAACCCGTCGCTCATTGCTTGGTCTCTCCGAGGCTGGAAGCGCCTGTCCGGCATCATAACCATCTGGCCGAAGCTGGCGCGACCGTTGCGTTGTCAACCGTTTGCGTGCCCGTGCGTTATCTCCCCCAGAGACCACGACTGAGACGCTACCCTGTGCTGGTGACCAGCCCGCCCCTGATGCCGCCTGCCGCTGTACCCGCCTCGCTGGACGCCTTCCTGGCGGGCATAGGCCCGCGCGCGTTCCGTTTCGCCGAGGCAGGCCTGCGCCAGCGCGACGATGCGCTGGACGCGGTACAGGACGCCATGGAGCGCATGCTGGGCTACCGCCAGCACCCGGCGGAGGAATGGACGCCGCTGTTCTGGAGCATCCTGCGCCGGCGCATCATCGACCTGCAGCGTCGCCGCAGCTTCCGCCTGAAGTTCTGGGCGCCACAGGAAGACCATGACCAGGACAGCACCATCGACTGGGCCGATGAGTCACCCGGCCCGGCGCAGACGCATGAACAGCAGCGCGGCTACGCGCAGCTGGTGCAGGCGTTGCGGCAACTGCCGGCCCGCCAGCGCGAAGCCTTCAGCCTGCGCGTGCTGCAGGAACTCGATGTAGCCACCACGGCCAAAGCCATGGGCTGTTCGGAAGGCTCGGTAAAAACCCACCTGTCGCGTGCGCGCGACGCATTGCAGAAACAATTGGAGGCCACGCGGTGAACCGCCTGCCCACTTCTCCCGAAACATTCGACCATCAGGCCCGCCAGCTGCAGCAGCAGGCCGATGCAGCGCTGTCCCCGGCTACCTTGGCGCGGCTGCGGCAGGTGCGCCAGCAGGTCAGCACGGCGAGTACGCCGTCGGCGTGGCGCCGCCATCGATGGTGGCTGGCTACCGCCTGCTCGGCGCTGCTGGCCGTGCCGGTGGCGATGCAGTTCAATCACAGCGCGCAGCCGCCTGCCGCCCCCTTGGTTGCCAGCCAGAACGCTGACGCTGGCGACGATACCTTGCTGTTCGACGAAAGCCCGGAGCTGTACCTGTGGCTGGGCTCCGACAATCTGGCGATGGAATGACGATGATGAAGACCTTGTTGCCCTACTTGCTGCTACCGCTGTTGTTGCTCTGCGCCAGCGCCCCTGCCGCCGCCCAGCAACAATTGCCCGAATGGGATCAACTGACTCCGGCCCAGCGCGAAACCTTGATAGCACCGGTGCGTGACCGCTGGAACGCCTCACCCGAGCGCCGCCAGCGCAGCTATGAGCACGCCCGCAGCTGGCAACAGATGACTCCGGAACAGCGCGAACTGGCCCGTCGCGGCATGCATCGCTTCGAGAACATGTCGCCGGACCAGCGCCGCGACGCACAGGCGCTGTTCGACAAGATGCGCGGCATGGACAAAGACCAGCGCCAGCAGCTGCGCGAACAGTGGAACAAGATGAGCCCGGAACAGCGCCGGCAATGGGTACAGGCCAACCCGCCAGCGGCCCGCTCCCCGCGCTGAGCCTGCTACGCCCTCGGCACGCGTGGGAACGTAGGGTGTAGTGCCGAGCCATGCTCGGCAGAGGCTTTCCAAGCGAAAAGCTGCCCTCACCCCAACCCCTCTCCCGCAAACGGGAGAGGGGCTAGATCTGGAGCGGAGCTGGATCTGTAGTGCCGAGCCATGCTCGGCAGGAGCTTTCCCAGCAATGCCAGCACACCCTTGTGGGAGCGGCGTAAGCCGCGAAGCTGGCATCAATGAGGTGCAGACATCCCTGCAACCCCGTGGACCATTGGCTTCGCGGCTTACGCCGCTCCCACAAGGTCTATCGACGAGGCCCCAGCCGAGCATGGCTTGTATGTTCCTCCTGGCTCCTACGAGGTATGTAAGAGCTAGGGTGGAGGGACCGTCAACATGATATCTGCGGGTACCAGCCGACAGACGAGCCGAGCGATCCCCATCCCGCACCTTAACGTCGAT